>NZ_JBJGYR010000008.1:0-225786 GCF_054050095.1 Geodermatophilus sp. SYSU D01105 | reverse complement strand
CCCCCCCCCCCCCCCCCCCCCCCCCCCCCCCCCCCCCCCCCCCCCCCCCCCCCCCCCCCCCCCCCCCCCCCCCCCGCCCCCCCCCCCCCCCCCCCCCCCCCCCCCCCCCCCCCCGCTCCACCTCCGGAGCGACCGCATGACCTCCACCCTCGGCGTCGGCCTGATCGGCTACGCCTTCATGGGCGCCGCCCACTCCCAGGCCTGGCGCACCGCCCCCCACTTCTTCGAGCTGCCCCTGCGACCGGAGCTGACCGTGCTCGCCGGCCGGGACCCCGCCCGGGTCGCCGACGCCGCCGAGCGGCTGGGCTGGTCGAGCACCGAGACCGACTGGCACCGGGTCGTCGAGCGTCCCGACGTGGACCTGGTCGACGTCTGCACGCCCGGCGACACCCACGCCGAGATCGCCATCGCCGCCCTCGAGGCTGGCAAGCACGTCCTGTGCGAGAAGCCGCTGGCCAACACGGTGGCCGAGGCCGAGGCGATGGCCGAGGCCGCCGCGCGGGCCGCCGCCCGCGGCGTGCGGTCGATGGTCGGCTTCACCTACCGCCGCGTCCCCGCCATCGGCCTGGCCCGGCAGCTGGTCACCGAGGGCCGGCTCGGCCAGATCCGGCACGTGCGGGCGCAGTACCTGCAGGACTGGATCGCCGACCCGGCCGCGCCGATGTCGTGGCGGCTGGAGAAGGACAAGGCCGGCTCCGGCGCGCTCGGCGACATCGGCGCGCACATCGTCGACCTCACCCAGTACATCACCGGCGAGCGGGTCACCGGGGTCAGCGCCCTGCTGGAGACGTTCGTCAAGCAGCGTCCGCTGCCGGTCTCCAGCGGCAGCCTCACCGGGGTCGGCGGCGAGGAGCTGGGGGAGGTGACCGTGGACGACGCCGCGGCGTTCCTCGGCCGGTTCACCGGCGGCGCGCTGGCGACGTTCGAGGCCACCCGCTTCGCGCTGGGCCGCAAGAACGCGATCCGCATCGAGGTCAACGGTTCGGCCGGCAGCCTGGCCTTCGACTTCGAGGACATGAACGTCCTGGAGTTCTTCGACGGCTCCGAGCCCGCCGCGACCGCCGGCTTCCGCCGGATCATCGTGACCGAGCCCGAGCACCCCTACGTCAGCGCGTGGTGGCCGGCCGGGCACGGGCTCGGCTACGAGCACGGCTTCACCCACCAGGTGGTCGACCTGGTCACCGCGATCGCCAAGGGGGAGGACCCCACCCCCTCCTTCGCCGACGGGCTGCAGGTCCAGCGGGTGCTCGACGCCGTCGAGCGCAGCGCGGCGGCCGAGTCCCGCTGGACCGAGGTCCCGTCCTGAGCGCCCGGCCGGAGCACCTGCCCACCGTCGGTTGAAGCCGACTCCCACGGATCCATCGAGAGAGGACCTGCGATGCCCCGTCCCGTCACCCTGTTCACCGGCCAGTGGGCCGACCTGCCCTTCGAGGAGATGTGCCGGCTGGCCTCCGAGTGGGGCTACGACGGCCTGGAGATCGCCTGCTGGGGCGACCACCTCGACGTCGAGCGCGCCGCCAACGACGACGCCTACGTCGCCGACCGCCTCGGCCTGCTGGAGAAGCACGGCCTGCAGGTCTTCGCGATCTCCAACCACCTCAACGGCCAGGCCGTCTGCGACGACCCGATCGACGAGCGGCACCGCGGCATGGTGCACCCGCGCGTCTGGGGCGACGGCGACCCCGAGGGCGTCCGGCAGCGGGCGGCCGAGGAGATGAAGACGACCGCGCGCGCCGCGGCCAGGCTGGGCGTGCGGACCGTCGTCGGGTTCACCGGGTCGAAGATCTGGAAGACCGTCGCGATGTTCCCGCCGGTGCCCGAGTCGATGATCGAGGACGGGTACGCCGACTTCGCCGCGCGGTGGAACCCGATCCTCGACGTCTTCGACGAGGTGGGCGTGCGGTTCGCGCACGAGGTGCACCCGTCGGAGATCGCCTACGACTACTGGACGACGGTCCGCACGATGGAGGCGATCGGCCACCGGGAGGCCTTCGGGCTCAACTGGGACCCCAGCCACTTCGTCTGGCAGGACCTCGACCCGGTCGGCTTCCTCTGGGACTTCAAGGACCGGATCTACCACGTCGACTGCAAGGACGCGAAGCGGCAGGTGGGCAACGGCCGCAACGGCCGGATGGGCTCGCACCTGCCGTGGGCCGACCCGCGGCGCGGCTGGGACTTCGTCTCCACCGGACACGGCGACGTCCCGTGGGAGGCCTGCTTCCGGATGCTGAACACGATCGGCTACGACGGGCCGATCTCGGTCGAGTGGGAGGACGCCGGCATGGACCGCCTCGTCGGCGCCCCGGAGGCGCTGCAGTTCGTCCGCCGGCTGGCGTTCGACCCGCCGTCGGCCGCGTTCGACGCGGCGTTCGCCAGCGGGAACTGAGCAAGGACCCCGTCCGCACCGCTCGCAGGCTCGCGGGCGAGCCTCTGGACGGGGTCGAGGGAGCGGCCGGCGGTCGGGGGTCCGCCGGTCGCTCCCTCGGTGTCCGGACCCCGCCGTGCCCGGCAGGGGTGGGGCGCACGGGTCACGCGCTGACGGTGACCGGCACCTCCATGCCGTTGGCCCGGTGCTGGCCGACGCTGCAGTAGAAGACGTAGTCGCCCTCCTTGAGGGTCACCTCGAGGGTCGCCGAGGCGCCCGGCTGGAGGACCTCGGTGGCGGCGACGTCCTCACCGTCCCGCTCGACGACGAAGTCGTGCGGCATGTTGCCGGTGTTGGTCACCTCGAAGGTGTACGTGCCGGCGGAGTAGGAGTCCTCCGACAGCTCGAAGTCCATCTCGACCGCGTTCACCGTCACCGTCTCGGACTCCGCGGCCGGGGCCGCCTGGGACGCCGGGGCCTCCGAGGACGACGGCGCCGCGGCCGCGCTCGAGCCGGTGTCGGCGGCACTGCTGGTCGACCCGCCGGACGCGGTGTCGGCCTCGGCGTCGTCCCCGCCGCAGGCACTCAGCCCGAGGCCGAGGGCGAGCACGAGAGCCGCGGCGCGGCGGGAGGAGCGGGTGGAGCCGGTCAGTCGGAGCACGGGACCTCCTCGGTGCCGGCGGTGGCCCCGCCCCGTCGGCGGGCACCGCTGTGGCCCGAGATACTGCAACTTTGCAGTACTTCGCGGAACCCCTTCACAGGGGGTTCGCAGGTGGCCGACAGCGCGTCGCCAGGGGAGCCGCGCGGCCTCACTCCAGAGGGTCAGCCGGTGACGCGCCGGCACCAGGCGACGACCGTGGCGAGCACCTCGGCGTCCACCGGGCGGCGCAGCTCCTCCCGGTAGGCCCGCAGCGAGGCGGGGCCCGGCTGGCGGCGCAGCGTGTGCGTCAGGCCGGGCACCCGGTGGACCTCCACCGGGCCGGGCACGGTCGCGGCGATGACGTCGAGGTCGTCCGCGGGCACCTGGAGGTCCTGGTCGCCGGTGATCGCCAGCACCGGGACGGTCAGCCGGGCGAGGTCGGTGCGCGGGTCGTGCGCCAGGAACTCCCGCGTCCACCGGGCATTGAGCCGAGCGCCGCCGACGCGGGCGACGTCGGTCGTCGTCGCCTTGATCTTCTCGTGGTTGGCGGCGACCTTGGCCTCGAGGTCGGTGCGGAACAGCCGCAGCAGCGCGCGCACCGGTCGGGGGAGGGTGGGGGCGATCCGGCGCGCCTGCCAGCGCAGCAGCTCCTCGCCGGGGGTGGCGCTCATCGACAGCAGGACGACGCCGGCGGTGCCGCTCCCGGCGTCCTGGCGACCGGCGTCGCGGGCGGCGAGGGCGGCGGCCAGGATCGCGCCCTCGCTGTGCCCGGCGAGCAGCACCCGGCCGGGATCGACCTCGGGCCGGGCGGCCAGCGCGTCGCGCGCCCGGGCGAGGTCGTCGACGTTGTCGTGCAGGCCGGCGGCCCGCCAGTCCCCCGGGCTCTCGCCGACACCCCGCTTGTCGTAGCGCAGGGAGGCCAGGCCGCCCTCGGCGAGGGCCGCGGCCAGCTGCCGGCTGACGTCGAAGCGGGCGCGGCGGTGGTTGGCGTCCCGGTCGAGCGGACCCGACCCGGCGGCCAGCACCACCGCCGGCACCGGCAGGGGGGAGTCGGGGAGGGTGAGGGTGCCGGCGAGCGGGTGCTCCCCGGGGACCCGCTGCGGCAGCTCGCGCACCGTCACCGGCCCGCGGTCAGGTCGGCGGCCAGCGTGGAGGCGTCGTCCGAGCCCACCAGCAGCGTGTCGAACCGCTGGCCGGACAGCCGGACGCGGACAGCGGGCTGGCCCCGGCGCACCGACACCAGCGTCTTCTCCCCGTGCCCGCGCCAGGTGCCGATCTTGCGGACGCCGGGGAGGCCGAGGCCGGGAGCGCGCAACCCGCGCGGAGCGGTCAGCCCGTCGGGGACGACCTCGACCGATCGCACCGACGACCGCGGGACCTCCAGGTCGCGCAGCAGCCCGAGGGCCTTCTCGGTCGCGGTGAGGGTGACGCGGATGGTCTGCGGAGTGGTCGTCAGCGTGGCCATGGGCCTATCATTCTCGATGTTGAGATCGATGTCAATCATGAGAACGGTGAGGCCATGGCGACCGCGGACCTGCTACTGCACCCGGTGCGCCTGCGGATCGTGCAGGCCTTCCTCGGCGACCGGGTGCTGACCACCGCCGACCTGCGCACGGAACTGGCCGACGTCCCGCCGGCGACGCTCTACCGGCACGTCGGCGTGCTGGCCGAGGCGGGTGTCCTCGCGGTGGCGGGGGAGCGGCGGGTGCGCGGGGCGACCGAGCGCAGCTACCGGCTGGTGACCGAGGCGGCCTCGGTCGACGGCGCGACCGCGGCGACGATGTCGGCCGACGAGCACCGGCGGGCCTTCGCGACCTTCGTCGCGGCCCTGCTCGCCGACTTCGACCGGTACGCGGACCGGGCCGACGGCGACCGGCTGGACCTCGCCGCCGACGGGGTCGGCTACCGGCAGGTCGCGCTCTGGCTGACCGACGAGGAGTTCGCCGAGCTGGTGGGGCAGCTGCGCGCCGTCCTCGCGGCCGCCGCGGCGTACGAGCCCGACGGCAGCCGGCGCCGGCGGCTGGTCAGCCAGGTCTTCCTGCCCGGGTGACGCCGGGCCCTGGAGGGTGGCCGTTCCCGGCCCCGCCCAGGGCACCGGCCCCAGCGTGTCCTCCCTCAGGCGGCCTCGCGCCGGGCCGCCCGGGTGGCCTTGCGGTTGGCCTTGGCGAGGGTCTTCGCGGCCTTGCGGACCTGCCGCGGCTTCCGGTCGATCGTGCCCCGGGTGAGCAGGCCGACGCCGATGCCCAGCAGCCAGACGTCCTTGGCGACGGTCAGGCCCTCCTGGGTCGGGGCCAGGCTGCCGGGCTTGCGCATCCCCGGGGTGTTCAGGTAGAGCCCGAGCAGGCCGCCCGAGAACCCGGTGAGGATGGCGCCGGCCAGCGCCGTCGGGACGAACGGGGTCAGCAGCGCGGCCCCGACGGCGATCTCGGCGTAGGCGAGCCCCTTCACGAACTGCTGCGGCGGGATGTCCTTCAGGAACGGGTAGGTCCCCGTCGCGAACCCGTGCAGGCCGGCGGCGGTCGCCTCGTCGGCGCCGCGCTTGCCGAGGCCGCTGTTGAGGATGAACGCGCCGGCCGAGATGCGGGGGCCGATCTCGGACAGGGTGATGGGCAGGGCCATGGTGTACCTCGCTGGTCGGGGACGGGTGGGTCGAGAGCTCGACCCACCCTGCCCGCCTCCTGCCGCGCCCACCACCCCGGCGGTCGACCGTGCCGGCTGGGCGGTCAGCGGCCCCCGCGCCGGGACCGGCCGCTGAACGTCGCGGCCGAGTGGGTGCCGGCGCGCGCGGCCAGTTCCGCCCGGGTGCGCGCCGGGCCCGCCGCACGACCCGAGCCGCTCCGCCCGCCGGACGCCGCGGTGCCCGCCGTCGGGGCGCCCTTGGCCGGGGTGCCCGCGGACCCGCCACCGGACCGGCGGCGCCGGCCGCCGTCCTGGCCCTGCGGCTGGGGAGCCGGCGCCGGGGCGGGCTCGACGTGCGGCGCGGGCGGCCCGGTCAGCGCGCTGATCTCCGGGGCGCCGGGTCGCACCACGCTCACCGTGGGGCTGATGCCGGCCTGCCGGGCGAGCGTGCGCACCTCACCGGCCTGGTCGGGCGTCGCGACGGTCACGACCGTGCCGCCGGCGCCGGCCCGCGCCGTCCGCCCGGAGCGGTGCAGGTAGGCCTTGTGCTCGGCCGGCGGGTCGACGTGGACGACGAGCGCGACGTCGTCCACGTGGATGCCGCGCGCGGCGATGTCGGTCGCGCACAGCACCCGGGTCGCCCCGCTGCTGAATGCCTCGAGGTTGCGCTCGCGGGCGTTCTGGCTCAGGTTGCCGTGTAGGTCGACCGCCGGCACGCCGGCCGCGGTCAGCTGCTTGGCCAGCTTCTTGGCCTGGTGCTTGGTGCGGGTGAACAGCACGCTGCGGCCCAGGCCGGAGGCGAGCTCGCGCACCACGGCGGCCTTGTCCGCGGCCTCGACCCGCAGGACGTGGTGGGTCATCGTGGCCACCGGGGCCACCGCGGGGTCGACCGAGTGGGTGACCGGGTCGGACAGGTAGCGCTTGACCAGGACGTCGACGCCGTTGTCGAGGGTGGCGGAGAACAGCAGCCGCTGGCCGGTCTTCGGCGTCCGGTCCATGATCCGCTTGACGCCGGGGAGGAAGCCCAGGTCGGCCATGTGGTCGGCCTCGTCGAGGATCGTGATCTCCACGGCGGAGAGGTCGGCGTGGCCCTGGCCGATGAGGTCCTCCAGCCGGCCCGGGCAGGCGATGACCACGTCGACGCCGGCGGCGAGCGCCTGCACCTGCGGGTTCTGGCCGACCCCGCCGAACACGGTGGTGGCCCGCATGCCCAGCGCCCGGGCGAGCGGGTCCACGACGGCGAGCACCTGGTTGGCCAGCTCACGGGTGGGCACCAGCACCAGCGCGCGCGGCCGCCGCGGCTGCCGGCGGCTGTCGGACGCGGCCAGCCGGGCCACCAGCGGGAGGCTGAAGGCGAGGGTCTTGCCCGACCCGGTGCGGCCGCGGCCGAGGACGTCGCGCCCGGACAGGGAGTCCGGCAGCGTCGCCACCTGGATCGGGAAGGGCGCGGTGATGCCGCTGGCGGCGAGCACCTCGACCAGCGGTGCGGGCACGCCGAGCGCGGCGAAGGTGGTGTCGGTGGGCAGCACGGTGGCCGGGGCCCCGCCGGGGACGACGGCGGCCGGGACCGGGTCCTGGCGCGGGGTGGAGGGGCGCGGCTGCGGCGTGGCCGCGGGGTGGTCCTGCCGGGGGGCCGAGGATCGACCGCGGCCCCGGCTGCCGCGGCGGCGGGAGCGCGGTGCGGCGTCGGAGGCGGGCGTGGACGGGTCGTGCGAGGTCATGCGGTCTTCCTGACGGTCGGGGTGGCCGCCGTCGATCCCGGGCGCGGCGCACCTGCGCAGGGCAGGGCGAGCTCGCGTGGTCCGCGGGACGTCGGGCAGCCGGGCGCGCCTCGGTGGCGCAGCCTCGGGCCGACGTCGAGTCCTGCAGCTCCGGATGAGCGGAGGGCGGCGCCGGTACCTCGTACTCAACCAGACACCGCGGGCCGCGGTTCCGTCAGGCGGGGGAGTCTCCGGTCACACCCGCGCCGCGGTAGGTGCGGCGGTAGGTCCCCGGGGCCACGCCGATGCTGGCCCGCAGGTGCTGGCGCAGCGAGGCGGGCGTGCCGAAGCCGGCGTCCGCGGCGACCCGGTCGATCGGCGCGTCGGTGGCCTCCAGCAGCTGCCGCGCCAGGGCCAGCCGCTGCCCGGCCAGCCAGCGCAGCGGCGAGAGCCCGGTCTCCTCGCGGAACCGGCGGGTGAAGGTGCGCACGCTCATGCCGGCGTGCGCGGCCAGGTCGGCCAGCGTCAGCGGATCACCCAGCCGTTCGGTGGCCCAGGCGCGCGTGGCGGCCGTGCCCGTGTCGCCGGCCTCGGGCAGCGGGCGCTCGACGAACTGCGACTGGCCGCCCTCCCGCCACGGGGCGACGACGTTGCGCCGGGCGACCCGGTTGGCGACCTCGCTGCCGTGGTCCCGGCGCACCAGGTGCAGCAGCAGGTCGATCCCGGCCGCGTTGCCGGCGGAGGTCAGCACGTCGCCGTCGTCGACGAAGAGCACTCCCGGGTCCAGGCGCACCGACGGGAACAGCCGGCGGAAGGCCTGCGTGTGCATCCAGTGGGTGGTGGCCGGGCGGCCGTCGAGCAGGCCCGCGGCGGCCAGCACGAAGGCGCCGGTGCAGATCGACAGCATCCGGGCGGAGCCGGACGCCGCGCGCAGCACCTCGGCCAGCTCCGCGGGCACGGTGCCGTCGGTCATCGCCGTCCCGCCGTAGACCCCCGGGACGACGACGGTCTGCGCGGTGGCCAGCAGCGAGGCGTCGTGCTCGGGCACCACGGTGAACCCGGCGGAGGTGCGCACCGGGCCGCCGTCGAGCGTGGCGACCCGCACCCGGTAGAGCCGCCGGTCCTCGCCGTCCACGGCGGACTCCAGCAGCCGGTGGGGGAGGCCCAGCTCGAAGGCGATCGTGTTCGGCAGCGCGAGGACGGCGACCTCGTGGCGGTCCGGGCCTGGGGGCATGGCCGGACTCGGGCCTGGGGGCATGGCCGGGCTCGGGCCTGGGGGCATGGCCGGGCTCGGGCCTGGGGGCATGGCCGGACTCGGGCCTGGGGGCATGGCCGGACGCGGGCCTGGGGGCATGGCCGGACGCGGGCCTGGGGGCATGGCCGGATCGTTGCACATGTTGGCCTCCGGGCCACTGTCGGTCCGCGGCGCCGGTCGTCATGCTCGTCGCCGTGACGACGACCGACCACCGCTCGGCCACCGCCCCCCGCATCCACCCGGCCTGGTGGGTGGCCGCGGTGACGTTCCTGGCGCTGGTCGGCGCCGCGGCGTTCCGGGCCGTGCCGGGGGTGCTCATCGACCCGCTGCGGGCGGAGTTCGGCTGGTCGGTGACCACCATCTCGGCCGCCGTCGCGGTCAACATGGCCCTCTACGGGCTCACCGCGCCGTTCGCCGCCGCGCTGATGGAGCGCTTCGGCGTGCGCCGGGTCGTCGTCGGTGCCCTGCTGCTGACCGCGACCGGCAGCGGCCTGACGGTGTTCATGACCGCCAGCTGGCAGCTGGTCCTGCTGTGGGGGTTCCTGGTCGGCCTCGGCACCGGGTCGATGGCGCTGTCACTGGTGGCCACGGTGACCGGCCGGTGGTTCGTGGCCCGCCGCGGGCTGGTGTCCGGGATCCTCACCGCGGGCGGCGCGACCGGTCAGCTGGTGTTCCTGCCGCTGGTCGCGTGGGCCGACGCGACCTGGGGCTGGCGGTCGGCGTCCCTCGGGACGACGGTGGCGGCGCTGGCCGTCGTCCCGCTGGTGCTGTGGCTGCTGCGCGACCGGCCGCGGGACCTCGGTGTGGCGCCCTACGGCGGGACGCCGGACGACGACGTGGCCCCGGTGCGGACCGGCGCGGCCCGCTCGGCCGTGCGCGGCCTGGTGGAGGGTGCGCGCAGCCGGCCGTTCTGGCTGCTCGCGGGCGGCTTCTTCATCTGCGGGCTGTCGACCAACGGGCTGGTGCAGCCGCACTTCATCCCGGCCGCGCACGACCACGGGATGCCGGTGACGACCGCGGCGGGCCTGCTGGCCGTCGTCGGCGTCTTCGACATCGCCGGCACGGTGTTCTCGGGCTGGCTCACCGACCGGGTCGACCCGCGGGTGCTGCTGCTGGCCTACTACGGCCTGCGCGGCATGTCGCTGTTCCTGCTGCCGACCCTCTTCGGGCCGGACCTGCACGTCAGCATGATCGCGTTCATCGTCTTCTACGGCCTGGACTGGGTGGCCACGGTGCCGCCGACCCTGGCGCTGTGCCGCGAGCACTTCGGCGCGCGGGCCCCGGTGGTGTTCGGCTGGGTGTTCGCCTCGCACCAGGTCGGGTCGGCGTTCGCCGCGTTCGGCGGTGGTGTGGTCCGCGACGTCACCGGCTCCTACGACCTGGCCTGGTTCGCGGCCGGGGCACTGTGCCTGGCGGCCGCGGCGATGTCGATCGCGATCCGCCGCGCCCGCCCGGCCGCGTCCGACGTCGGGCTGCCGCCCTCGCCCACCCAGGCCGCGGCCGGCCAGGCGCACGGCTGAGGGCCCCGTCCCGGGGACCGCCGCGAACTCGCGAGGGGTGGGGGGAGCGGGTCCTCAGCCGGTGCGCTCGAGGGTGAGCCGCACGGTCTGCACCCGGATCAGGTCGCCCTGGAAGACGAAGGTGTCCACGCCCTCGGCACGGGCCTTCTCGGCGACCGCCGTCCACTCGATGAACAGCACGTCGCCCTCGTAGATGCGGGTGGGCACCTCCCAGTGCGCGTCGGGCAGGTCGCCGAGCAGCGACGTGAAGACCTGCCGGATGCCGTCCCGGCCACGGGTCACGCCGTCGGGGGTGATGAGGACGGCGTCCTCGGCGTAGTCGGCGACGATCGCGTCGACGTCGCCGGCGCCGATCGCCTCCACGTGGTGCTCGAAGACCTCCTGCGGCGTCCGGGCCATGGCTCCTCCTGATCGCGTCAGCGGGCGGGGCTGCCGAGCATGCTCCCGACCGGCGGCGCTGCACAGACCCCGTGGTGGCACGGCGGCGCGGCGGGGGAGAACAGCGCCGAGGAGCAGACCGCGACGCCGCAGAGCAGGAGGGCGAACCCGACCGGCCGGACCAGCCGCGCTCCCCACCGCGCGGTCTTCTCCGCCACCATCACCGCGGTGAGGGCGAGCATCCATCCGAGGCTGCCGGCGCCGGTGGCGAACAGCACCAGCATCAGCGCCCAGCAGCAGCCCAGGCACCACAGGCCGGCCCGGACGCCGAGACGCGCGGCGCCGCCGAACCCGCGGCGGTAGGACTGCCACAGGAAGGACGCCGGTGACCGGCAGGTGGTCAGGCACGCGTCCTTGAACCGGCTGTACTGGTAGGCCCCGGCCAGGAGGAGCGCCCCGCCGAGGACCAGCCCGTCGCGCGCGGCGAGCGCCGGCCAGGCCCCGACCAGCCGGTGCAGCCCCCAGGCGGTGGCCAGCGCCACCGGTGCGACGGCGGTCCAGGTGGCCAGGTAGCCGGCGTAGAGGCCGGCCCGGGCGGTGCGGGGACGCGGCCCGCGCGCGCTGACCGCCGCGAACAGGCGGGCGAGCGGCACCAGGGTGGGCAACATCATCGCGCCGAGCATCACCGTCCAGGCGGCCAGGAACACGGCCGCCTGCACCGCCCACGGCGAGCCGTCGGCGGCCGGCGCGTGGCCGTGCCCGGCCACCCCGGTGAGCACCAGCGCGGAGGTGCCCGCCCAGCACGCGCCGGCGACGCCCCACAGGAGGGGCGCGGGGTCGCGCGGGAGGCGCGCCGCGGGCGCCGCCCGGGACGCCGTCGTCACGCCGGCCGCTCAGCCGGAGAAGCGGAAGTGGCCCTGGAGGGCGTTCTTGCCGGAGATGTCGATGTCGGGGCGGCCCAGCATCCGCCCTGCCTGCCGGTAGACCGTGGCCTTGCCGGGCCAGGCGGGGGAGCCGGGGATCGTGCTGAACACCGTCTCGGTCAGCGTGGTCGTCCGGCCGGTGGCGCCCTGGAAGGGGGACAGCTGGGCCTCCACGACGTCCCCGACCCGGAGCGTCCCGGCGCCCTCCTCGACGGTGAACGTCAGGGGTGCCCGCTGCACGGAGACCACCTCGCCGATCAGCGCGGCGAGGTCGGCGATCGGGCCGCCGAGCTGCCCGGTGAACACGTCGAGCAGCGCCTTCTCCTGCTCCTCGGTGCAGCGGTCGTCCACGTAGAGGGCGACGCGCCAGTTGCCGGCCAGCACGTTGCCGGGGATGTGGGTGACCGAGGCCAGCGCCCGGTCGGAGACGTCGACCCCGCGCACCGTGCCGGAGTCGATGTACCAGGCCAGCGCCGAGTCGCAGACGCCCCCGTCGGGGTCCTCGCCGACCCAGCAGGGGCAGATGGCGTCACACGTGCACACCTCCAGGAGGCGCCCCTCGAGGGTGTAGGTCGTGCCCTCGGCGGTCGGGGTGGTCGCGGTGGCGGTCATGGCAGTCCTCCCTCGTCGCGAGCCGTCGCCCGGCAGCGTGCGCGGGAGGCCGCGAGGGAAGCGCCTCCGCCGAGCGCGCCGGGTCTGCGGGCACGGTCATCGCAGCACCGCGGGCCCGCCCGGGGCAGGGTCGGCGGTCCCTGCTGGGCAGGGACCGCCCTCCTCGACGGGTCAGGCGGTGCCGGCGAGGGCGGGGTCGACGCTGCGGCCGGTGACCAGGTCGGCGGCGCGCTCGGCGACCATGATCGTCGGGGCGTTGGTGTTCCCCCGCACGAGCGTCGGCAGCACCGAGGCGTCGGCCACCCGGAGCCCCTCGAGGCCGTGCACCCGCAGCTGCGGGTCCACGACCGCGCCCTCGTCGGTGCCCATGCGGCAGGAGGAGGCCGGGTGGTAAGGCGACTCCAGCGTGTCCCGGACCGCCCGGCGCAGCGAGTCCGGGGTCTGCACGGTGCCGCCCGGGGACCACTCCTCCCCGAGGACGGCGGCCAGGGGGGCGGTCGCGGCGATCTCGCGGGCCTGCTCGACCCCGCAGACGAGCGCGTCCAGGTCACGCTCGTCGGTGAGGTAGCCGGGGTCGATCGCCGGCGCCCACGTCGGGTCGGCCGACCGCAGCCGCACCGAGCCCCGCGAGTGCACCCGGACCAGCACGGCTGCGGCGGTGAAGGCGTCGACGTCGGGGTCGACCTCCGCCTGCCGCCAGTACTTGACCGGGAGGAAGTGGAACTGCAGGTCCGGCGCGGGCAGGCCCGGCCGGGAGCCGGTGAACAGCCCCGCCTCGGCCAGGTTCGACGTCAGGGGGCCCCGCCGGGCGCCGAACCACTGCGCGTACCCCGACGGTGACTCGGCGTGGACCAGCGACCTCCCCGAGCGGGTGTGCCACACCGTCGGCACCAGCGGGTGGTCCTGCAGCCCGGCGCCCACGCCGGGCAGGTCGTGCACGACGTCGACGCCGACCTCGCGCAGGTGCGCCCCGGGGCCGATGCCCGAGAGCATCAGCAGCTGCGGGGAGTTGACCGCCCCGCCGGCGAGCACGACCTCGGCGGCGGCGTGCGCGGTGTGCGTCCGCCCGCCGGAGCGGTACTCGACGCCGGTGGCCCGCCCGCCGGAGACGAGCACCCGCGTGGTCAGCGCTCCGGTCCGCACCGTGAGGTTGGGCCGGCCGGCCGCCGGGTGCAGGTAGGCGTCGGCGGCCGACCAGCGCCGGCCCCGCCGCTGGGTGAGCTGGTAGAGGCCCGCGCCCTCCTGGGTGGCGCCGTTGAAGTCGTCGTTGCGGGGGTACCCGGCGGCGACCGCGGCCTGGACGGCGGCCCGCGACCAGGGGTGCGGCGAGCGCGGGTCCTCGACGCGCAGCGGCCCTCCGGCGCCGTGGAAGCGGTCGGCGCCGCGGGCGTTGTCCTCCATCCGGCGGAACAGCGGCAGGACGTGGGAGTACGACCACGACGGGTCGCCGGTCAGCTCCGCCCACTCGTCGTAGTCGGCAGCCGCGCCCCGCATGTAGATCATCGCGTTGATCGACGAGGACCCGCCGACCAGCCTGCCGCGCGGCCAGAACAGCCGCCGCCCGTCCAGGCCCGGCTGCGGCTCGGTGGTGTAGTTCCAGTCCCGCCGGGTGCGCCAGTTCTTGTACAGCGCCGCCGGGATCCGCACCTCCAGCGCGTCGTCGCAGCCGCCGGCCTCCAGCAGCAGCACCCGCCGCGACGGGTCCTCCGTCAGCCGCCCGGCCAGCGTGCAGCCGGCCGAACCCGCGCCGACGACGACGACGTCGTACTCCTCGGCCGCGTCGAGCGGGCTCACCGGTGGCGCCCGTGCACCAGGCCCATGACCCGGGCGAGCGCGTCGGCGGCCGCGGCGGGACGGCCGAAGCTCATCAGGTTGACGGGGAGCGGCACCCGCTGCCGGGTGATCGCCTTGGCCCGGGTGAACTCCTTGAGCCCGTCCGCGCCGTGGATGCGGCCGAAGCCGCTCTCGCCGACGCCGCCGAAGGGCAGCGCGGGCACCGAGGCGAAGGTGAGCACCGAGTTCACCGACGTCATCCCGCTGCGCATGCGGCGGGCCAGGTCCATCGCCCGCGCCTTCGAGCGGGAGAACACCGCGCCGGCCAGGCCGTGCGGGTTGGCGTTGGTGCGCGCCAGGGCCTCCTCGGCGTCGCGCACCCGCGTGACGGTGAGCGTCGGGCCGAACGTCTCCTCGCGCACCGCGGCCGAGGTCTCGGGGACGTCGAGCAACACCGTCGGCGCCACGTAGCGGCCCTCGACGGTGCCGCCGGCCAGCACCCGCCCGCCGGCGGCGACGGCGTCGTCGAGGTGCCTGCGCACCACGTCGGTCTGCGCGGGCATGGTCATGGGTCCGTACGCGGCGCCGTCGTCCGACCCCGGCCGCAGACCGCGCACCCTCTCGGTCACCTCCGCGACGAAGGCGTCGTAGACCCGCTCGGTGGCGTAGACCCGCTCGATGCCGATGCAGGTCTGCCCGGCGTTGCTCATCGCGCCCCAGACCGCGGCGTCGGCGGCGGCGGCCACGTCGGCGTCGTCGTCGACGATCATCGCGTCCTTGCCGCCGAGCTCCATGAGCACCGGGGTCAGGGTCTCGGCGCAGGCGGCCATCACCCTCCGCCCGGTGGGGGCCGACCCGGTGAAGGCCAGCTTGCCCACGCCCGCCCGGCACAGCGCCGCGCCGGTCTCGCCGTACCCGGTGACGGCCTGCAGGGCGTCGGGGGCGTCGGGCACGGCCGCCCGCCACGCGTCGGCCAGCCACGTGCCCACCGCGGGGGTGTGCTCCGAGGGCTTGAAGACGACGGCGTTGCCGGCCGCGAGCGCGTAGGCGATCGAGCCCATCGGCGTGAACACCGGGTAGTTCCACGGGCCGATGACGCCGACGACGCCGAGGGGCTGGTACTCCAGGTACGCGGCGTGGTTCGCGGCCAGCAGGCCGGGGTTCACCCGCCGCGGGCCGAGGACCGTGCGGGCGTGGGCGCCGGCCCAGGCCAGGTGGTCGATCGCGAGGCTGATCTCGAGGATCGCGTCGGCGTGCGGCTTGCCGTTCTCCCGGTGCACCAGGTCGGCCAGCTCGTGCAGGCGCCGGGCGAGGTAGCCGCGGTAGGCGGCCAGCCGCTGCCTGCGGCCGTCGAAGCCGAGGGCCGCCCACCCGCCGGCGGCGGTGCGCGCCCGCTCGACCGCGGCGCGGACGTCGTCGGCGTCCTGCACGGGGAACACGCCGACGACCGCGCCGGACGCGGGGTCGGTGGACTCGAACGTGGGGGCCGGACCGCCCCCGGCCGGGACGGCGTCCTCGTGCTCCGCGAGCGTCATGGCACCGCAGGTTACCGACCGGTAGTGCCACCCGCCTCCACAGAGGCAGCCCTCTGGCGCTCGTCACCGATCTGCGTATCGTGATCTCCGGGCCGGGAGGGCGGCGGGTCCTGCGCGCCGCTCCGGGGCGCCGACTGCGCCGGGGAGGGGACGCCTCTCCGCGTCGACCGGACGGGAGGACGTGGCCATGACGGGTTCGACCGCGCCACCGGCGGGGAGTGCGCGGCCGTGACGGCCACGGTCCCGGCTCCGGACGGCGGGCTGCTGGCGGAGGCGGCCGACGACCTCGCGAGCGGGGGTGACACGGCCGGCCTGCCGCAGGTGCGCCCGCAGACCCACGTGCTCGTGTTCTGTGGCGTCCAGCTGACCGCCCCGGGTGCCGCGGTCCCGACGGCGGGTCTGGTCGACGTGCTGGCGCGGATGGGCGTGGGGGAGCACGCCGCCCGGTCGACGGTCAGCCGGATGCTCCGCCGCGGGACCCTGCAGGGGCACCGGCGGGGCAAGCGCCTGCTCCTGTCGCCGTCCCCGGCCGCCCGGGCCGAGCTCGCCGAGGGCGGCGAGCGGGCCTGGCGGTCGCCGGTCAACCGCACGTGGGACGGCCAGTGGACGCTGCTGGGCTTCTCCCTGCCGGAGAGCCGGCGGGCCGACCGGCACCTGCTGCGCTCCCGGCTGCAGTGGGCCGGGTTCGGCCCGCTGCAGAACGGGCTGTGGGTCGCTCCCCGGCAGGTCGACGTCGAGGGCCTGCTGAGGAAGGTCGACGTCCTGGACTCCCTCAAGGTGTTCCGGGCGCAGGTGGCCGCGCCCAGCCAGGTCGCCGACCTCATCGACGACGCCTGGGACGTCCCCGGCATCGCCCGCGGCTACCAGCGCTTCCTCGAGCGGTGGGACCGGCCCGACCCGCTGCCCGAGGCACCTGACGACCTCGCCCGCCAGCTGTGGCTGCACGGGGAGTGGACCCTGCTGGCCCGCGCCGACCCGGGGCTGCCCATCGAGTACCTGCCGGCCGACTGGCCCGCCGTCCGCGCCGAGCACGTGGCCCTGCGGCTGCGCGCCCGGTACGAGGCCGGCGCCGCGGCCCTGGCCGCGGAGCTGGTCGAGCGGCTCGACCCGGCCGCGAACCGGCCGCGCTGACCAGCCGCGGTCGGTCGGCGCCGCGACCTCGTTGACGCACGTGCGTTGACGTCCGACACGAAAGTGAATAACTTGCCGGGCAGCGGTCCGACGTGGTGCGCGCCACGTCCACCCCGCTCCCGAACGCCGTCGAGAGGACTCCCATGCAGCTGAACGGCAAGGTCGCCGTCGTCACCGGGGCCGGTCGCGGCCTCGGCCAGGCCTACGCGAAGGCCCTCGCCGCGGCCGGCGCCGCCGTCGTGGTCAACGACCTCGACGTGGAGCTCGCCGAGGAGACCGTGCGGGCCATCCAGGCCGCCGGTGGCACCGCGGTCGCCGAGGGCTCGGCCATCGGCTCCACCGAGGCGGCCGACGCGCTCGTCGCCACGGCGGTCGGGGAGTTCGGCCGGCTCGACGTCATGGTGACCAACGCCGGCGTGCTGAGGGACCGCTCGCTGCTCAAGATGGAGGACGCCGACTTCGACCTCGTCGTCGAGACCCACCTGCGCGGCACGTTCACCTGCGGCCGCGCCGCCGCGCGGCAGTTCAAGGAGCAGGGCGGGAACGGCCGGCTCATCCTCATCGGCTCCCCGGCCGGCCAGCGGGCCAGCTTCGGGCAGACCGGCTACACCGCCTCGAAGGCCGGCATCGTCGGCCTGGTCCGCACCTGGGCCGCCGAGCTCGAGCGCAGCGGCAGCACGGTCAACGCCGTCATCCCGGTCGCGCTGACCCGGATGGTGGCCACCATCCCCGCCATGGCCGAGCTTGTCGAGAAGGTCGACCGCGGCGAGCCGATCCCCGCCGAGGTCCGCGCCAGCGGCCTGGGCACCCCCGACGACGTCGCCGGCCTGGTGGTCTTCCTCGCCTCCGACGAGGCCGCCGGCATCACCGGCCAGGCCATCGGCATCGGCGGTGACCGCATCGCGATCTGGTCGCACCCGACCGAGGTCGCCGTCGAGGTGCGCGAGGGCGGCTGGGACGCCGACGCGATCGCCGCGGCGTTCCCGACCCAGTTCCAGCCGCACCTGCAGGCGTTCAAGCCGGACACGATCCCCGGCGTCCCCGAGGGGAAGTGAGCACGACCATGGGTATCGACCTCGACGAGGTCGTCGCCATCGACGTGCACACCCACGTGCACAAGTCGGTCCACGGCGCCGCGTACACCTCCGACGCCGAGGACATGGGGCAGTACTTCGGCATCGGCACGATGCCGCAGTACTCGGTGCCGGAGGTGGCCGAGTACTACCGCGAGCGCAGGATGGCCGCGGTCGTCTTCGGCGTCGACAGCGTCTCGCAGACCGGTGAGGACCCGGTCCCGACCAACGAGGAGGTCGCCGAGCTCGCCGCCGAGCACAGCGACGTGCTCATCCCGTTCGCCAGCATCGACCCGGCCCGCGGCGCGGCCGGCGTGCGGGCGGCCCGCAAGCTGGTGACCGAGTACGGGGTGCAGGGCTTCAAGTTCCACCCGAACACCCAGGCGTTCTTCCCGAACGACCGGCTGGCCTACCCGCTCTACGAGGTCATCGCCGAGCACGGCCTGGTCGCGCTGTTCCACACCGGCCAGACCGGCGTGGGTGCCGGTCAGCGGGCCGGTGGCGGCATCCGGCTGAAGTACTCCAACCCGATGCACGTCGACGACGTCGCCGTGGACTTCCCCGACATGAAGATCATCCTGGCCCACCCGTCCTTCCCCTGGCAGGACGAGGCGCTGTCGGTGGCCACGCACAAGCCGCAGGTCCACATCGACCTGTCGGGCTGGTCGCCGAAGTACTTCCCGCCGCAGCTGGTGCAGTACGCCAACTCGCTGCTGAAGGACAAGGTGCTCTTCGGCTCGGACTTCCCGGTGATCACCCCCGACCGGTGGATGAAGGACTTCGACGGCATCGCGGTCAAGGACGAGGTGCGGCCGAAGATCCTCAAGGAGAACGCCGCGCGGCTGTTCGGGCTGGGCGGGTCCGGGTCGTGAACGAGAGCTTCGCGACCGTCCTGGAGGCGGTCGGGGACCTCCGTCGCGACCGGCTGGCGGTCAGCCACGGGGAGCGCACCCGCACCTGGGCCGAGCTCGACGAGCGGGCCGCCCGTCTCGCCGGACACCTCGCCGCCCAGGGGATCGGCCCGGAGTCCCGGGTCGCCGTCGCGCTCTACAACGGCATCGAGTACCTGGAGAGCGTCTACGCGATCCTCAAGCTCCGCGCCGTGCCGCTGAACGTCAACTACCGGTACCGGCGCAACGAGATCGTCGCCCTGCTGGAGGACGCGCAGGCCGAGGCGGTGCTCTTCGACGCCTCCCTGGCCGAGCGGTTCGGGGAGGCCCGACCGGCACTGCCGCGGCTGCGGGCCCTGGTGCAGGTCGGCGGGCCGGACGACGTCCCGGGGTGGGCCGCCGACTACGAGCGGGCGGTGGCCGACGCCGAGCCCGCGCCCCGCACCGAGCGCGGCAACGACCTGTGGCTGATGTACACCGGCGGCACGACCGGACGGCCCAAGGGCGTGCTCTCCCGGCACTCCGGGCTGTTCACCACCTGCAGCGCCAACGGGTTCCTGCTGCTCGGGGAGCCCTTCCCGACGACGCTCGACGAGCTGCGGGCCACGCTGGAGCGCCTGGGCCTGGACCGCGACGCCATGGTGTGCCTGCCCGCGCCGCCGCTGATGCACGCGACCGGCATGTACACGACGTTCGGCGCGCTGCTGGCCGGCGGGCGGGTGGTCTACCTCCCGTCGCGGTCCTACGACCCCGACGAGCTGGCGGCCACGGTGCAGCGGGAGCGGGTGGACACCGTGTCGATCGTCGGCGACGTCTTCGCCCGGCCGCTGGCCGACGCGCTCGACGCCGCCGAGGCGGCCGGCCGCCCCTACGACCTGTCCAGCCTCAAGCGGATGATCAGCGTCGGGGTGACCTGGAGCGCGGACGTCAAGCAGCGGCTGCTGCGGCACGCCGACATGGTCTGCCGGGACCTGGTGGCCTCCTCGGAGGGCGGGCCCTACGCCGTCCAGGAGACCCGCCGCGGCGACCCCACCGAGACCTCGCGCTTCCGGCTGTTCCCCGGTGCGCGGGTCATGGACGACGCGGGGCGGCCGGTCGTGCCGGGATCCGGGGAGATCGGCATGCTGGCCGCGCCGGTCGACGAGCACATCCGCTACCAGGGGGACGACGCGGCCACCGCGGGCACCTTCCGCGAGATCGGCGGGACGCGGTGGGTGGTCCCCGGCGACATGGCCAGCCTGGAGGCGGACGGCACCGTCGTCTTCCACGGCCGCGGCAGCCGGGTGATCAACACCGGCGGCGAGAAGGTGTTCGCCGAGGAGGTCGAGCAGCTGCTGCTCACCCACCCGGCCGTCCGCGACGCCATGGTGGTCGGCGCGCCCGATCCCCGGTGGGGGTCGCGGATCGTCGCCGTCGTCGCCCTGCAGCCCGGCGCGCAGCTCACCGACGAGGAGGCCCGGGACTTCGTGGGTGCGCAACTGGCCGACCACAAGCGGCCCCGGGAGCTGGTCGTCGTCGACGAGTTGAAGCGCAGCCCCTCGGGCAAGGCAGACCTGTCCTGGGCCCGGCACGTGGCCGAGTCCCACCAGTAGTCCGGAGAACCACGAGTAGTCCGGAGAAGAGGAGAACCCCATGGCCACCCCCATCACCGTCGACGGCGTCGAGGGCGTCAAGAGCCTGGTCGGCAAGGAGCTCGGCCCCACCGACTGGGTGGAGATCACCCAGGAGATGGTCAATCAGTTCGCCGACGCCACCGGCGACCACCAGTGGATCCACGTCGACGTCGAGCGGGCCAAGACCGAGAGCCCCTTCGGCGGCCCGATCGCCCACGGCTACCTGACCCTGTCGCTGTGGCCGCGCTTCGCGCCGGAGCTGATGGAGTACACCGGCTTCAAGCTCACCGTGAACTACGGCACCGAGAAGGTCCGCTTCCCCTCGCCTGTGCCGGTCGGCGCCAAGCTGCGCGCCAAGGCGACCATCGACTCGGTGACCGACGTCGCCGAGGGCGTCATCCAGACGCTGCAGACCGCCACCTTCGAGGTGGAGGGCGCGAGCAAGCCGGCCTGCGTGGCGACGATCGTCCTGCGCCACTTCGTCTGACCGCCCGTCCGCCCGACGAGAGAGGCCCCTGACCGGCAGGTCAGGGGCCTCTCTCGTCGGATGACGCGATGCCGGTCAGCCGGCGGTGCGCCCGGTGACCGTGGCCAGGACGCCGTCCGCGTCCCCGACCCGGTCCCCGGCCCAGGCGACGTACTGGTCGGGACGGACCAGCACCAGGTCGGCGCCGTACGCGTCACGGACGTCGGCGCCGACGTCCACGACCCGCAGCGGGACCGCCGCGCGCTCCGCGGCCGCGACCAGCTCGTCGCCGCCCGTGCCGGCGCGCAGGAGCACGAACCCGCCTCCGGTCAGGTGGTCGAACAGGTCGACGTCGGCACCCTCGGGCTGGGCGGCGAGGTGGTGCCCCGGACGGGCCCGGGTCTCGTGCCGGCCCAGGGCGCTGGGCGTCCCCCCACCGTCCCCGGCGACGACGGGGGAGCCCTCGTAGTGGGGCTCGAACGCGTCGACCTCCTCGGGGGAGCCCGACGCCCGCTCGTTCCAGGCGGCCTCGAAGTCCTCGAGGTCCTTGGCGGGGTCGTGGGCGGCCAGGAAGTCCCGGTCGACCTCGATGGACTTCGCGATGAAGTCGTCCCGGGTCGAGGCGAAGACCGGCCGCCGCTCGGCGTCGTAGGAGTCCAGCAGGCGCTCGCCGGCCCAGCCCTCCAGCGTGGCGCCGAGCTTCCAGGCGAGGTTGGCGGCGTCCTCGAACCCGGTGTTGATGCCGAAGCCGCCGTAGGGCGGGTGGCTGTGCGCGGCGTCGCCGGCGATGAACAGCCGGCCCGCGCGGTAGGAGTCGGCCAGCGCGAACCGCAGGTCCCAGAACCCGACGTGCTGGAACTCGACGTCGAACTCCGTGCCGACCGTCCGGTACAGCAGGGGCCGGAAGTCGGTCGAGGCGTCGACGACGTCGCGGTCGACCGGTGCGTGGAAGAACCACGTCTCCTGGGCGTCGACCCGCCCGAGGAACTGCCAGTAGCCCTCCAGCTCCGGGTTGAGCACGTTGAAGTACGACCGTCCCCGGTACCGCTCCAGCAGGCCGTCGAGCTGCTGGGAGCGGAAGACGAGCAGGACCATGAGCTGGTCGTGGTCGCTGCGGGTCTGGGGGATGCCGGCCGCCTCGCGGACCAGCGACCGGGCGCCGTCGCAGCCGACCGCGTAGTCGGCCTCGACCTCCAGCACCGCGCCCGACCCGTCGCGGGCGCGGACGCGGACGCCCCCGGCGTCCTGGGTGACCTCCTCGGCCTTGTAGCCGTAGTGCACCGAGACGGCCGGCACCTCGGCCACGCGCTCGCGCAGCGCGCGCTCGGTGGCGTACTGGGGGAGGCGCTCGTTGTCGGCCGCGTAGAACCGGCGGACCGCCGCCCGGCGGTGCCAGTCGTAGGCGTACGGGCCGAGCAGCGAGCCGTAGGCGGTCATGCCGCCGATGCCGTACTCGGTGGGGATGCGCCGGCCCGCGCGGACGCGGTCCTCGACCCCCCAGGCCCGCATGTGCTCCATCGTCCGCTGGGTCAGGTTCTGGCCCTTGGGCACCGGCTGCGGTTCCGGGCGGCGCTCGATGACCGCGCACCGGATCCCGCGCTGCCCGAGGGCGATGGCCAGCCCGGTACCGACCGGCCCGCCGCCGACGACGGCGACCTGCGTCTGGACGGTCTGCGCGTTCTGCACGGTCTGCTCGGTCATCCGACGACG
This sequence comes from Geodermatophilus sp. SYSU D01105, assembly GCF_054050095.1. Lineage (NCBI taxonomy): Bacteria > Bacillati > Actinomycetota > Actinomycetes > Geodermatophilales > Geodermatophilaceae > Geodermatophilus > Geodermatophilus sp. SYSU D01105. Next base: position 203,583 of record NZ_JBJGYR010000008.1, on the reverse strand, counting down.
ACCTCGTCCAGGTCGACCGGCGCCTCGATCAGGCCGTAGCTGACCATCCGGTCCTGGATGAGCTCCACCGACTCCCGGTCGGTGCCGCCCTGCCAGGTGTTGATCCGCACCTGGGAGGCCAGTTCGGGGGAGATGTCGCTGATCTCCGGCAGCGCCGCGCGGAACGACTCCGGGTCCTCCCGGATGGCGTCGGCGGTGGCCTGCACGCCCTGGAGGAAGGCCTCGGCCACCTCGGGGTCCTCCTGCACCGCCTGGGCGCTCATCACGTAGGTGCCGATCTGCAGGCCGGGTCGCAGCTCGGAGTACGGGTGGCCGACGATCTTCATGCCCTGCTGCTCGGCCGCGGTGACGAAGGGCTCGATGACCACGGCGGCGGCGACGTCGCCACCGAGCACGGCCGGGGCCATGTCGGGGAAGGGCAGCTCGACGAACTCGACGCTGTCGGGGGTGAGCCCGGCGTCCTCCAGCATCGCGCCGACGACGACGTCGTTGATGTTGCGCAGCGTGTTGACCGCGATCCGCTGCCCCTCCAGCTGGGAGATGCCGGTGACCGGGCTGTCGGGCGCCACCATGAGCGCGGAGAAGTCCTGCTCCGGGTCCTCCGAGGTGCTGGTGCCACCGGCGACCATGCGCACCGGCAGCCCCTGCTCGGCCGCCACGAGGACGGAGACGATGTTGGAGCCGGCGACGTCCAGGTCCCCGCCGAGCAGCTGCGGGATCACGGTGGCCCCGCCGGCGGAGGCGGAGACCTCCAGCTCCAGGCCGGCGTCCTCGAAGAACCCCTGCTGCTGCCCGTAGGTGAGGAAGTTCAGCGGCGCGCCGGCGGTGTCGGCGACGGTGATCGTGGTGAGGCCGCCCTCGCCGCCGGACGCGGAGGGGGACTCGTCGTCCCCTCCGCAGGAGGCGAGGAGCAGTGCCGCTGCGCTGAGCGCGGCGACGGAACGGAACCGGGCGGGCACGACGTCTCCTCTCGGGGATGTGGCGGCGCGTTGTGAGAGGCGCCACCCAACTGAGCGAGACGGTAGCTGTCGTTCCGTGCTGTGAACCAGCAGCGTGGGGAAGTTCCGCAGGGTCGAACGTCAAGCGCGGCGTGGCCGGGTCGGCGCGCTCACGTTCCTGCCTCCGGCCGGGTCACCGCGCCGGCACGAGGTCCTCGCGCCGCAGCGCCTCCCGGTCGGACTCCAGGACGTCGGCCGCCGCCACGACGATGTTCGGGTCGGGGGTGCCGACCACCGACGCGTCCTTGCCCTCGTAGTCCACCCGGGACAGCACGTGCCGCATGGCCTCCAGCCGCGCGCGCTTCTTGTCGTTGCTCTTGATGACCGTCCACGGCGCGACGTCGGTGTCGGTGGCGGCGAACATCGCCTCCTTGGCGGAGGTGTAGTCGTCCCACCTGTCCAGCGAGGCGAGGTCGGTGGGGGAGAGCTTCCACTGCCGCACCGGGTCGATGGCGCGGACGACGAACCGGGTGCGCTGCTCGTGCCGGGACACCGAGAACCAGAACTTGACCAGGTGGATGCCGCTGTCGACGAGCATCCGCTCGAACTCCGGGCACTGGCGCATGAACTGCTCGTACTGCTCCTGGGTGGCGTAGCCCATCACCCGCTCGACCCCGGCGCGGTTGTACCAGGAGCGGTCGAACAGCACGATCTCGCCGGCCCCCGGCAGGTGCTGCACGTAGCGCTGGAAGTACCACTGGGTCTGCTCGCGCTCCGACGGCTTGTCCAGCGCGACCACCGAGGCGCCGCGCGGGTTGAGGTGCTCGGTGAACCGCTTGATGGTGCCGCCCTTGCCCGCGGCGTCCCGGCCCTCGAAGACGACGACCAGCTTCTGCCCGGTGTCCTTGACCCAGCCCTGCAGCCGCAGCAGCTGGATCTGCAGGCGGCGCTTCTCCCGCTCGTACTCCCGCCGCGGGAGCTTCTCGTCGTACGGGTAGCCCTCGCGCCAGGTCTCCACCAGCTGGCCGTCGGGGCCGAAGAGGAGGCCGTCGTCGTCCCAGTCCTCGTCGGAGTCCTCGTCGGGGAGTGCCTGCAGCCGGTACTTGGAGACGTCGATCTCGCTCACGGCCGGTGCGGTACCCAGGGGCGGGCCGGTCCCATGCCCCGCTGCCATGCTGACCGGCGTGTCCGACCCCTTCGCCACCGCGGAGCTGCGGCGGCGGGTGCTCGCCGCCTGGACCGACTCCCCGGCCCGGTTCCGCGAGGACGCCAACGCCGAGGAGGACCTCGTCCGCGGCGGGTACCGCGACCGGCTGCTGGTCGAGCTGGCCCAGAACGCCGCCGACGCGGCGCTCCGGGCGGGCGTGCCGGGACGACTGCGGCTCGAGCTCGACACCGACGGCTCCGGGGCGGAGGTCCTGCGGGCGGCCAACACCGGCGCACCGCTGGACGCGGCCGGCGTGCAGGGGCTCGCCTCGCTGCGCGCCTCCGCCAAGCGCGACGACGCGGCGACCGTCGGCCGCTACGGGGTGGGCTTCGCGGCGGTCCTCGAGGTCAGCGACGAGCCGGCGCTGCTCTCCACCACCGGAGGGGTCCGGTTCAGCGCCGCGCGCACCCGCGCCGAGGTCGCCGCGGTCCCCGCGCTGGCCGACGAGCTGACCCGCCGCGAGGGCGGGGTGCCGGTGCTGCGCCTGCCGTGGCCGGCCGAGGGCGGCCCGCCGGAGGGGTACGCCACCGAGGTCGTCCTGCCGCTGCGCGCGGGGACGCGGACCGCCGTCCGCACGGCCCTGGAGGAGCTCGAGGCCGAGCTGCTGCTGGCCCTGCCCGGGCTGGCGGCCGTCGACGTGGTGCTCGACGGCGCGGTCCGGTCCCTCGCCGTCGCCCACCGCGACGCCGTGGCCGACCTCACCGACGGAGCGCGGACGACGACCTGGCGGCTGGAGCGGCGCAGCGGCGAGCTCCCGGCCGAGCTGTTCGCCGAGCGGCCGGTGGAGGAGCGCGCGCGGCGCGGCTACACCGTGACCTGGGCCGTGCCGCTGGACGACGACGGCCGCCCGGTGCCGCTGCCCCTGCCGCAGCGGGTGCACGCACCCACCCCGAGCGACGAGCCGCTCACCCTGCCCGCCCGGCTGCTCGCCCCGTTCCCGCTCGGCCCGGACCGCCGGCACGTGCTGCCCGGCCCGGTCACCGACGCGCTGGTCGACGTCGCCGCGGACGCCTACGCGGGGCTGCTGACGGCGCTCCCGGCCGACGCCTCGGTGCTCGCGCTGGTGCCCCGCGTGGGGCTCGCCGGGGCCGACCTCGACGCCGCGCTGGGCACCGCCGCGCTGGACCGGCTGCGCGCGACCGCGTGGCTGCCGGTCGCCGGCCACGAGGGCGACCGACAGCCGCCCGCCCGGGCCGGGGTGCTGGCCGAGGCGACCGAGGAGCGGGTCGTGGCGCTCACCGACGTGGTGCCCGGCCTGCTGCCGGCGGGCTGGTCCCGGCGCGGCGACGCCCCGGCCCTCGCCGCCCTGGGCGTGCGGCGGGTGGGCACCGCCGAGGCGGTGGAGGCGGTGCGCGGCGTCGACCGCCCGGCGGACTGGTGGGCGCGCCTCTACACCGCCCTGGACGGCGCCGACCGCGAGGAGCTCGCCGCGCTGCCGGTGCCGCTGACCGACGGCCGGACCGCCCACGGCCCGGCCGGGGTGCTGCTGCCCGACGCCGGCCTCCCGGTGCAGCGGCTGGGCCCGCTCGGCCTGCGGGTGGCCGAGCCCGCGGCCGTCGCCCCCGCCGCGGCCCGGCGGCTGCTCGAGCGCCTCGGCGCCCGGCCCGCGACGGCGGCGGGCGTGCTCGCCGACCCGGAGGTGCGCGCCGCGGTCGAGGGGTCGATGGACGCGGTGGAGGACGGCTGGGACGACGGCGCCGACCCCGAGGCGCTGGCCGCGGCGGTGCTCGCCCTCGTCGCGGCTGCCGGGACCGCGCCGGGCGAGCTGCCGTGGCTGGCCGAGCTGGCCCTGCCCGACGCCGACGGCGGCTGGGCGCTGGCCGGGGAGCTGGTGCTGCCGGGCTCGCCGTTCGCCGCCGTCCTCGCCGCGGGGGCCCTGGGCACGCTCGACGGCGCGACCGCCGCCGCGCACGACCCCGCGGTCCTGCGGGCCGTCGGCGTGCTGGACGGCTTCGCGCTGACCACCGCCGAGGACCCCGACGACCTCGACGTCGACGACGCCGAGGAGTGGGCCGACGCGGTGCTGGACCGGCTGCCGCCGGGCGCACCGCCCCCGCGGTGGCCTCCGGTGACCGCCGTCCGCGACCTCGAGCTGGTCGTCGACTGGCCGGGCGCGCTGCGGCTGCTGACCACGCTCCCCGCGGCGGCGTGGGAGGACGTGCTGCTCGACGGGGTGGCGGTGCCGGGTCACCTGCGCTGGTGGCTGGCGACCCACCCGGTCCTCGCCGGTTCCCGGCCCGACCGGTTGCGGCACCCCGGCAGCGTCGAGCTCCAGGGACTGTACGAACCGGCGCGGGCCGAGCCGGCCCTGGTCGACCTGCTCCGGCCCCCGGCGACCGTGGCCGACGTGCTGGCCGACGTCGACGGCGCCCTCGACCTCCTCGACCGGCTCGGCGACCCCCGGCGCACCGTCGCGCCGGCGGTGCTGCGCACCGTCCACGCCCGGCTCGCCCGGGCGCTGGACGGGGTGGACGTCGAACCGCCGGACCGGGTGCGGGTCGCGCCGGACCGCGTGGTGGCCGCTGACGAGGCCGTCGTCCTCGACGCCCCCTGGTTGCTGCCACTGGTCGACCGCGCCCTCGTCCCGGCCGGCGGCGCGCCGGGACCGGTGGCCGACCTGCTCGACCTGCCGCTGGCCACCGAGGTGGTGCGGGCGCGCGTGGACACCCGCCCGGGGCGCCGGCTGCGGTGGGCGGAGGTCCCGGGAGCGGCGCTGGCCGCGGCCCGGCTCGGCGTCGCGGAGCTGGAGGGGGAGGTGGCCGTCCACGAGCCGCTGAGGGCCGGCGGGCGGCCGGTGCCCTGGTGGCCGGGCGACGGCGTCGACCACGTCGACGGCACGCCCGCGGCGCTGGGCCGCGCGCTGGCCTGGCGGGCGGGGGCCTGGCCGCTGCGCCAGGCGCTGGCCGAGGCGTTCGCCGGTCCCGACCGGGCCGGTGAGCTCGCCGCCGAGGACGCTGTCGGCCCCTGGCCGCCGAGGACGCTGTCGGCCCCTGGGCCGACAGCGCCTCCCTCGGTAGCGGGTCCTCCTCAGCTCCCCCAGCGCGGGATCGCCAGGGCGCCGGGCGCGTGACCGTGCGTCGACGGTCGCCCGGTGCGGCCACCCTGGACGCCGGTCGTCCGGATGGCGGCGGTGCCGGCCCAGCAGCGGTACAGCGACGACCACTGGTCCGCGGTGAGGTCGGCCGCACGGGCGGTGGCCGGCAGGCCCGCCGAGCGCAGCCAGCGGACCCCCTCGGTTCCGGGCAGTTGGGAGCGCAGCACCGCGCCGAGCGCCGCGGTGGGCTTGGCGAGGACGGCGTGCGCCAGGCGGTCGAAGGCGGCCGCCTCGGTCTCGGGCAGGGCGGCACGGGCGGTGGCCGGCGCGCCGTCGAACGGGCGGTGCGGGCGTGACATGGCGGACCTCCAGGAGGAGGGCAGGGCTGCGGGCAGCCGGGGGAGAGGGCACGAGGGCGCCCGGTCGGTGCCAGGGCGCGGACGGCGGGGAGCAGGAGCTCGACCCGCGGGAGGAGATCGCTCGACAGGTGCACTCAGAGCCGCATGGGGACGACCGTAGGGACGCCGTCCCGCCGCGTCGACCGGTTTTCCGGGACGCCGGCCGAGGGCCCGGGTCTCAGCTCTCCCGGCGGCCGGCCTTGCGCTGCTGGTGGGCCTCCCAGCGGGCGCGGTCACGGGCCCGCGCGTCCTTGGTCTTCTCCCACTGGGCGGCACGGCGGCGGGAACGGGCCAGCTCCCGCTGCTCGAAGGAGGGGTGCCGGTCCCAGTCGGAGGCGAGCAGGGCCACGCCCCACAGGCACAGGCCGAGGATCGCGATGAAGGCGGCGAGGATCGGGTCCAGCAGCAGGAAGGCCGTGATCGCCACGGCCAGCCAGATCCCGCCCCACACCATCAGCCGCTTGGACACGTGCCCAGTATCCCCAGGTAGCTGGACGTGTGCGGTCGAGGGCGGAACGTGGTCGCCGGGTCGGCGAGGCCTTGCTTCCCGGCCGCTGGGTCCCTACCGTCGGAGGCAAGCGGTTCAACAGTCAGCCGTCGCATAGTGCCGGACTCCGCGCCGCACCCCGGACTGCCGGGGGCCTCGTTCGGGTTCGCTCTCTTCGAGAGGCGTACCGTGACCGCTACCCATCTCCCGCCTGGCGACCAGCTCGTGTCGATCGACGTGGCCACCACCACCTCCGCCGTCCGCGTCACCGTCGCCGGTGAGGTCGACTCCTCCTCCGCGCCGTCCCTGCGCGCGTCCGTCGACGAGGCCTTCGCCGCGGGCGCCGACGAGATCACCATCGACCTCGACGCCGTGACCTTCCTGGACTCCGCCGGCCTGTGCGTGCTCGCCGGCGCCCACCGCCGCGCCGACGAGGCCGGCGTCCGGCTGCGCGTGCTGGCCTCGAACCGGGCCGTCATGCGCCCGCTGCAGATCACCGGCCTGTGGGAGCTGCTGGCCGTCGAGCAGGTCGAGCCCGGAGCGGGCAGCGCCGCCTGAGGCGCCCTCCCGATCCCGTCCACCACCGCAGCGGCCGCTCCTCGTCCCGACGGGGACCGGCCGCTCTCGGGCGCCCGGGAGAGGCCGCTGCGCCGGGCGGCGCCCGGCGGGGGCAGACTCAGGGGCGCTGACGTGGCCTGACGGCCACCCCGGAGATCGCAGCCAGCTGCGGACCGGGGTGCGGAGCAGGTCCCGTGGACCCGGACTGACGAGGAGGACCCCCGTGCGAGATGCGGTCATCTGCGAGCCCCTGCGGACCCCGGTGGGCGGCTTCGGCGGCTCGCTGCGCGACGTACCCGTGCAGGAGCTGGCCGCGACGGTCATCCGCGCCGTCATGGAGCGCACCGGGCTGCCGCCGGAGTCGGTGGACGACGTCCTGCTGGGCCACTGCTACCCGACGATGGACGCCCCCGCGCTCGGCCGCGTGGCGGCGCTGGACGCCGGCCTGCCGGTGACCGCCTCCGGGCTGCAGATCGACCGCCGCTGCGGATCGGGCCTGCAGGCGGTCGTCTACGCCGCCATGCAGGTGCAGTCCGGTACCTCCGAGGTCGTCCTGGCCGGTGGCGCGGAGTCGATGAGCAACGCGCCCTTCTACACGACCGCCATGCGCTGGGGCGTCAAGGCCGGACCCGGTGTGATGCTGCAGGACGGCCTGGCCCGCGGCCGGGTGACCGCCGGCGGCCAGAACCACCCGGTGCCCGGCGGCATGCTCGAGACGGCGGAGAACCTCCGGCGGGAGTACCGCATCGGCCGGGAGGAGCAGGACGAGTACGCCGTCCGCAGCCACCAGCGCGCCGCGGCCGCCACCGAGGAGGGCCGGTTCGCCGACGAGATCGTCCCGGTGACGGTGAAGCAGCGGAAGGGCGAGACCGTCGTCGACCGCGACGAGCACATCCGCCCGGACTCCTCCGTCGAGACCCTCGCCAAGCTGCGGCCCATCCTGGGCAAGGACGACCCCGAGGCCACCGTCACCGCCGGGAACGCCAGCGGGCAGAACGACGGTGCCGCGATCTGCGTGGTGACCTCGCCGGAGAAGGCCGACGAGCTCGGCCTGCGCCCGCTGGCCCGGCTGGTCTCGTGGGGCGTGGGCGGCGTGCCGCCCAAGACGATGGGCATCGGCCCGGTGCCGGCGACGGCCAAGGCGCTGGACCTGGCCGGGGTCGCGCTCAAGGACGTCGACCTGATCGAGCTCAACGAGGCCTTCGCCAGCCAGGTGCTCGCGGTGACCCGGGAGTGGGGGTTCACGCCCAGCGACTTCGAGCGGATGAACGTCAACGGCTCGGGCATCTCGCTCGGCCACCCGGTGGGTGCCACCGGTGGCCGGATCCTGGCCACCCTCACCCGCGAGATGGCCCGCCGGGACGCCCGGTACGGCCTGGAGACCATGTGCATCGGCGGTGGCCAGGGCCTGGCCGCCCTCTTCGAGCGCGTCTGAGGGAGCGCTGCGGTGGGGCTCCCGCCATGATCCGCCGGGAGCCCCGCCGAGCGCCCGAGGAGAGCCGACCATGAGCCAGCCGTCCGCCCGCGTCGCGATCGTCACCGGTGCCGCCCGCGGCATCGGTGCCGCCACCGCCCGCCGGCTGGCCACCGACGGCTTCGCGGTGGCCGTCCTCGACCTGCGCGAGGAGGACGCGCGCGGCACCGTGGCGGAGATCGACGCCGCGGGTGGCCGGGCGCTGGCGGTGGGCGCCGACGTCGGCGACGCCGAGCAGGTGCAGGCGGCGGTCGACCGCGTCGCCGCCGAGCTGGGGCCGCCGGTGGTCCTGGTGAACAACGCCGGCGTGACCCGCGACAACCTGCTGTTCAGGACGACCGACGCCGACTGGGACGTGGTCGTGCACGTGCACCTGCGCGGGTCGTTCCTCATGACCCGCGCGGTGCAGCAGTACATGGTCGAGGGCCCGCTGGGGCCGGATCGTCAACCTGTCGAGCACGTCGGCCCTGGGCAACCGGGGGCAGGTCAACTACTCGACGGCCAAGGCCGGGCTGCAGGGCTTCACCAAGACCCTCGCCATCGAACTCGGCACGTTCGGCGTCACCGCGAACGCCGTCGCCCCCGGGTTCATCGTCACCGACATGACGCGGGCGACCGCCGCCCGCCTCGGGGAGGAGTGGGAGTCCTACGTGGCGAAGCGAGCCGCCGCGATCCCGGTCGACCGCGCGGGGCGGCCCGAGGACATCGCGCACACCGTGTCGTTCCTCGTCAGCGAGGGCGCCGGGTTCGTCTCCGGGCAGGTCCTCTACGTCGCGGGCGGCCCGCGCGCCTGAGGGAGGACCCTCGTGCGCCCCACGCCCCGCACGCTCGGCGCGGGACCCTGCACGAGGGCCGTTCCAGCACGTCACTGCGACGGGTCGCGGTCGGGGTAGCGGGCGCGGGCGAGGGCGTAGACGCCGAACAGGGCGAACCCGGCCGCCACGCCGGCGAGCAGCCACGGGCCACCGCGGACCGAGACGATCGCGGTCATGGCGCCGTCCAGGCCGGTGGCCGAGGAGACGTCCTGCGAGGTCGCCGCCCGCCACAGCAGGACCCCCGCCAGGCCGAAGGCGATCCCCTTGGCGACGTAGCCGACCCGGCCGGCCGCCTCGATCCACGGTTCCCAGCGATCGGGGGCCGCGGGCAGGTCGACGTCCTTCATGAACCCGCCGGTCAGGCCGCGGGTGACGGTGTAGAGCCCGACGGCGACCACGCCGGCGGCGGCGACGTGGACCAGTGCCGCGCCGCCGGGGAGGTCCAGCGCCTCGTCGGTGAGCTCGCGCAGCCGCTCATCGGCCTCGTAGCCCGCGCCGACCGCGAACAGCACCGCGGTGCCCCCGAGGACGGCGTAGACGGTGGCCTTGGCCAGGCACTTCGCGCAGACCACGGCCGTCCGCCGGCGGGCACCGGCGTCGAGCAGTCCGCGCCACCACAGCAGCACCTCGCCGGCCTGCCACAGCGCCAGCGCGACCAGGCCCAGGCCGATGAGCCAGAGCAGCACCAGCCCGCCCGGGGTGGCGGCGACGGTCTGCAGCGCGCCGGTCTGGTCGGCGTCGGTGCGCCCGGCGCCGCGGGCCAGCTGCACGGCCAGCCAGCCGATGAGCAGGTGCACCGCGCCGTAGGCGACGAGCCCCGCCCGGGCCACCGCCTCCAGCACGGGGTGGTCGGTGACCCCGCGGGCGGACTCCACCGCCCGGTGCACGCGGTCGAGCAGCGAGCGGGCGGCGGGCACCGCTCGATCGTGGGGGACGCGGCTCAGGTGCGCTCGGGGTAGCGGGCGCGGACGAGGCAGAACGCCCCGAACGCGGCGATGCCGATCGCCACCAGCGTGAGCAGCCACTGGCCGAACGGCGCGTCGAGGACGGTCCGCAGGGCGCCGTCGAGCCCACTGGCCTTGGACGGGTCGAAGGTGACCGCCGCGTAGACCAGCAGCGCGCCGACCAGGCCGAGGGCCACGCCCTTGGCCGGGAAGCCGACCAGGCCCAGCTTCTCCACCAGCGACCGGGTCTTCGGCGGGGCCTGGCCGAGGTCGATCTGCTTGAGGAAGCGCTTCGAGACGCCCTTGTAGACGTGGTAGGCGCCGACGCCGATGACCACCAGCCCGACGATGCCGACCAGCCACCGGCCACCGGGCCAGCCGAAGACGCCGGCGGTCTGCTGCTGTTGCTGCGCGGAGCTGGACTGCCCGCCGCCGGTGGCGAAGCGCAGCGCCAGCACCGCCAGGGCCAGGTAGACGACGGCCTTGGCGATCGACTTGGCGGTCTTCTGCACCGCCTTCTTCCGGGCGTCCCCGGAGCCGGAGAGTCCGCTGCGCCAGCGCAGCACCTCTGCGGCCTGCCACACGGCCAGCGCGATCATCCCGAGGGCGATGATCCACAGCAGCGGCTTGCCGACGGGTGACTCCGCGACGGTGGCCAGGGCGCCGGACTGGTCGGCCTGCTGGCCGCCCCCGCCCCAGGCCAGCTGCAGCGCCAGCCAGGCGAGCAGGAGGTGGACCACGCCGTAGGCGATCAGCCCGACCCGGGCCAGGTGCTCCAGTGCCTCGCTGTTGCCGGCCCGGTCTGCCGCACCCGCGGCCGAGCCGACGGTCCCGCGTCCGCTGCTCATCGCCGGCTCCTTCCCGTCGTCCCACGGTGTGGGAACGCCCAGCGTGGCACAGGAGGAGCCGGGCTGCTGGTCGAGGTCGCGGGTCAGGGCTCCAGAGCCCGGGGGCGGGCGCGGAGGTGGGCCCGCTCGCCCTGCCGGCCGAACAGGCTCAGGAACTCCACCGGCTCGGGACCGGCGGCGCCGAACCAGTGGGGGACGCGGGTGTCGAACTCGGCGGCCTCGCCCGGTGCGAGCACCAGGTCGTGCTCGCCGAGGACGACCCGCAGCCGGCCGTCGAGGACGTAGAGCCACTCGTAGCCCTCGTGGGTCTTCAGGTCGGGCTGGTTGCGGCCGGGTGGGATCACCAGCTTGTACGCCTGGATGCCGCCGGCCCGGCGGCTCAGCGGCAGCATGGTCATGCCGTCGCGGGTGACCGGGCGCAGGTGGATGCGCGGATCCCCGGTGGGCGGGGCGTCGACGAGCTCGTCGAGGGTCACGCCGTGCGCGCGGGCCAGGGGGAGCAGCAGCTCGAGGGTCGGACGGCGGGCGCCGGACTCCAGCCGGGACAGCGTGCTCACCGAGATGCCGGTCGCTGCCGACAGGTCGGTCAGCGTCGTCTCCCGCTGCCGGCGCAGCGCCCGCAGCCGGGGGCCGACCGAGTCGAGGGCCTGGTCGAGGTCGTCGTCCACGGCCGTCAGTTTGCCATTCCAGCAAGGATGTTTGCCAATCCGGCCGGGTGGCTCGCACAGTCTCCGCAGGAGGTGGTCGAGATGACCGGTCAGGTGGCGCGCACCTGCGACGTGGTGGTGGTCGGCGGCGGGGCCGCGGGGTTGAACGCGGCACTGGTGCTGGCGCGGGCGCGCCGGTCGGTGGTGGTGGTCGACGCGGGCGCGCCGCGCAACGCGCCGGCCGACGGCGTGCACGGGCTGCTGGCGCGGGACGGCGTCCCGCCGGCCGAGCTGCTGGAGCGGGGCCGGGCGGAGGTCCGGGGCTACGGCGGGTCCGTGGTGTCCGGGGAGGTCGCCACCGTGGCGCGCGAGGACGGCGGCTTCGCGGTGACGCTGGCCGACGGCCGGGCCTTCCGCGCCCGCCGGCTGCTGCTGGCCTCCGGGCTGGTCGACGAGCTGCCGGACGTGCCCGGCGTGCGGGAACGGTGGGGCCGCGACGTGCTGCACTGCCCCTACTGCCACGGCTGGGAGGTCCGGGACCGGGCCATCGGCGTCCTCGCGTCGGGGCCGATGTCGGTGCACCAGGCGCTGCTGTTCCGGCAGTGGAGCGCCGACGTCACGTACTTCAGCGCCGCGCTGCCCCCGACCGAGGAGCAGGCCGAGCAGCTCGCAGCCCGCGGGATCCCCGTGGTGGACGGCGAGGTGGCGGGCCTGGAGGTCGTCGAGGACCGTCTCGTGGGGGTGCGGCTGGCCGACGGTTGGGTGGTCGGCCGGGACGCGGTGGTGGTCGGGCCGCGGATGCGGGCGCGCGCCGGCTTCCTGGCCGAGCTCGGGCTGCGGGCGGAGGAGCACCCGTCGGGGATGGGCGAGCACCTCCCCGTCGACGCGACCGGCCGCACCGCGGTGCCCGGGGTGTGGGCGGCGGGCAACGTCACCGACCTGTCCGCCCAGGTCGGCGCGGCCGCTGCCGCGGGCGCGGCGGCCGCCGCCCAGGTCAACGCCGACCTGGTCGCCGAGGAGACCCGCGAGGCGGTCGCTGCCCACCGTGATCCGTTCTCGGCCGGGTCCGAGGCCCGGCTCTGCGCGCTGGTGGGCGGCGACCGGCGTCACGGCCTCTGAGCGCCGGCGGGCCCCGGCCGACGGGTGGCCGGGGCCCGCGGCGGATCAGCTCACCGGGTGCCGGGCGCGGGCCAGGCAGTACACCGCGAACGAGGCCAGCCCCGCCGCGAGGACCGTCAGCACCCAGGCGCCGTACGGCTCCGCGGCGACGGTGCGCAGGGCGCCGTCGAGGCCGGTGGCCCGCTGCGGGTCGAAGGTGGCCGCCGCCCAGCCGACCACCGCGCCGACGAGCACGAACGCCACCCCCTTGAGCACGAAGCCGGCCTGGCTGAACCGGTGCGTGAGGGTGCAGAGGGCGGGGGAGACGGTGCTGAGGTCGATCTCGCCGAGGAAGTCCGAGCGCAGTCCCTTGCGGACCTGGTAGACGCCGATCCCGACGACGACCAACCCGACGGCGACGACGAGCACCTGACCGCCGGGCCACGACAGGACGCCGCGCACCACCCGCGCGCCCTCCGCCGGCCGCTGCCCGTCCCCGAGCGCCGTGCGGGCGGCCGAGACGGCGAGGAAGCCGTACACCACCGCCGTGCCCAGGGTCTTGCCGAGCTGGGCGAGGGCCGCCCGGCGTTCCGGGCCCGGGGGCGGCGGTGTGCGGTGGTGCCGCAGCACCTCCACGGCCTGCCACGCGCACAGCCCGGCCAGGCCGGCGGTGAGGGCCCACAGCAGCACCCTCCCGGCCGGCGTCTGGGCCAGCAGGGCCAGCGCCCCGTTCTGGTCGACGGCGTCCCCGCTGCCGCGGGAGCGTCCGGCGTGCCAGGCCAGTTGCAGCGCCAGCCAGGCGACCAGCAGGTGGACCACCGCGTAGCCCACCAGCCCCACCCGGGCGACCTGCTCCAGGACGGTGCTGCGCGCGGCCCGGTGCACCACCGGGACGGCGTCCCCGTCCGCCTGCCCTGCCCCGACCGCCACGCCGCCCCCGTTCCGTCGACTCCGCAGCGTGACACGGTTCGCGCCCCGTCGCCGGGACGGCCCGCGAGGGGCCGCGGCCGCCCGCGGCCGGTGAGGGACACTGGCACCGTGGCGAACGGCGCATCGGTACTGACGGCGGAGCGGACGACCCCCGAGGAGGCCCGCCGCTCCTGGGCGCGGTGGCTCGCCGGTGGGCTGGCCCTGCTCGCCGTGGCCGTCGCCGCGGTCTTCTGGGACGCTGCGGGGGCGCGGCTGCTGCTCGCCGTGGTCGGTGTGCTGGCCGCCGTCCGCGGCGGGGCCCTGCTCGCCGGGAGCCGGTCGCGCGGACCGGCCGCCGTCGCGGTCGCCGGGGGTCTCGCGGCGCTGGCGGTGGCGCTGGTCTCGGCGTCCGCGGCCGGCTGGGTGCTGCTGGTCGGCGTCCCGGCCGGGCTGCTGGCCGGCGCGCTGGTGCTGCTGCGCCGCGGCGGCGCGGTGCGGCGCAGCGGCCAGGCGGCGCTGGTGTGGTGGGTCCTGGTGACCGGCCTCCTGGTGGTCACCGGGGCGGTCACCGGGTGGAGCCGGGCGGCCGACGGCGCGACCGTCGTCGCCGCGCTCGCGGTCGGCCTGCTGGGCGTGTTCCTGCTCGTCGGCGCGGCCAACCTGCGCACCCTCGCCTCCCGTCCGCCGGCACCGGTCCGGCCCGCGGCCTGCGCCGGCTGTGCCTGCGGCGCCGGCGGCTGCGGCGCGCTCGGCTGAGACCCGGTCGACAGTCCGGACCCGTTCCGGTTACCGGGCGCCCGCGACGGGAACCCCCGTTGCGTGAGCGGACACGTCTTCGTCGTGGGCGCCGACCTGCGCCGCCTGGTCTGCGACGACGTCCTCGTGCCGACCGACCGGTCGCTGCGCGTGACCGCGGAGTGGCGTGAGCTGCTGCCCGCGGAACTGGTCACCGCCGAGGACGGCGAGGGCGTCTGCCTGGACCTGCGGTGGGACGGCGACGAGCGGGTGCTCGAGGTGCCCGGCGCCACGGACCGGCGGCTGTGGCTGGTCGACACCGTCGACGGTGCCGACCGCGCGGCCGACAACGACGACACCCTGCCGTGGCTGCTCGACGGCGCCCGGGAGGCACTGGCCGCCGTCGCCCGCCGGGAGGTCACCGAGCCGGTGCACGGCCGGGCCCGCCGGCTGGTGGCGCTGCCGCCCCTGGGCACCGGGTGGGGTGGCGTCGCCGGACGCCGCGGCGAGCTGCTCCAGCAGCTGCTGCCCGTGCTGCGCGAGGCGGCCACCGAGCACGGCTTCGACGTCGCGCTGGTGCTGCGCGGGCCCAGCGACCTCGCCGCCGCGCAGCGGGTGCGGAGGGGCGAGGACGGCGGCTGGGACCTCCCCGACCACCTGCGCGAGCTGGCCGAGGGCCTGGGCGAGCGGGCCCGCCGCGGGCAGCTGGCCGCCTTCGTCGGCGCCGGGGTCAGCGCCGCGGCCGGCCTGCCGACCTGGGAGCAGCTGCTCGACGAGCTGGCCGAGCGCTCCGGGCTCGACGACGCGCTGCGCGCCGGGCTGGCCCAGCTGCCGGCCCAGGACAGCGCGGCGCTGCTGGCCCGCGAACTGGGCCGCGAGCAGCTGGAGGGCTTCGTCAAGGAGCGGTTCGGGCCGGGCCACTACGCGCTCGCCCACGCGCTCATCGCCGACCTGCCCGTGCAGGAGTTCGTCACCACCAACTACGACCCGCTGGTCGAGACCGCCGTCCGGGACATCGGCCGGGAGCTGTCGGTGCTGCCCTTCGACGACGCCCGCCCCGGCCGGCCCTGGCTGCTCAAGCTGCACGGCGACGCCGCCCACCCGGAGAGCGTGGTGCTGACCCGCGAGGAGTACCTGCAGTTCGGCGACTCGCGGGCCGCGCTGGCCGGGGTGCTGCACTCGCTGCTGCTGACCCGGCACGTGCTCTTCGTCGGGACCTCGATGCAGGACGACGACCTGATCCGCATCGCCCACCAGGTGCGCAGCGCGGTCCAGGCCCCCGGGGCGACCGCGCGCCAGCGCAGCGGCACGGTGCTCGCCCTGCGCGAGGACCCGGCGCGGGCCCGGCTGTGGGAGCGGGACGTCGAGACGGTCGCGATGTCGCCGGCCGACACCCCGCCCGCCGAGGCCGCCCGCCTGCTGGAGGTCGTGCTCGACCTGCTCGGCTGCCTGTCCACGCCCCCCACCGGCTACCTGCTCGACCCGGCCTACCGCGGGATGCTCGACGAGGAGGAGCAGGCGCTGGCCGAGGCCCTGGCGCACGTCGAGCGGGTCATGCCCGAGGAGCCCAGCAGCTCGGCCGCCGGGGAGGTGGGCGCGTTGCTGCGCCGGCTGGGTTCCCGGGCCGGCGCGACCGGCCGGGGCGCGCCGCCCGCCGACGAGGCCACCGACCAGCGGGACGACCGGGTCCAGGAGCAGCGCCCCGGCTGACGGAGGACCCCCTGCCCCGAGCGGCGGGGCGGTGTGAGCCGGCGCCGGGGTGGGCACGCGCAGGACATGCACCGGCCCCGCTTCGAGAACAGCGTCCTCCTCCTGGCCAAGGGCTACGCCTGGCTGCCCGACAAGCGGCGGGCGCTGGGCCGGCGCACGGTGCCCAGCCGGCTCGGGGGGCTGCCCGCGTTCGGCATCGAGGGCCCCGAGGCCGCGCGGTTCCTCTACGACGAGGACCACGTCCGCCGCGCGCACGCCATCCCGGAGCCGGTGCAGGGCACCCTGTTCGGCAAGGGTGCGGTGCACACCCTCGACGGGCACCAGCACCGGGTGCGCAAGGCGATGTTCGTGGCCCTGCTGATGGACCGCGACCGCGTCGCCGCGCTGGTCGACCGGGCCACCGCGGCCTGGGACGCCGCGGTGCCGCGCTGGACCGGGAAGGACTCCGTCGTGCTCTTCGAGGAGGCGCGGCAGGTGCTGACCCGCGCCGTCTGCGACTGGGCCGGGGTCCCGCTGGCCGACGACGAGGTGCCCGGCGTGGCCCGCGACCTCACCGCCATGGTCGACGGCTTCGCCACCGGGGGGCCGCGGCACTGGCGCGCCCGGCGGTCCCGCGGGCGGCAGGAGGCCCGCCTCGGCCGACTAGTGGAACAGGTGCGCAGCGGCGAGACGACCGTGCCCACGGGCTCGGTGGTCGACGTCGTCGCCAGCCACCGGGACGCCGACGGCGAGCAGCTCGACCCGCACGTGGCCGCCGTCGAGCTGCTCAACGTCATCCGCCCGACGGTCGCGATCAGCTGGTTCCTGGCCTTCTCCGGGCACGCCCTGGTCCGGTGGCCGCAGTACCGGGAGCGGCTGGCCTCCGGCGACCCGGCGTTCGCCGAGGCGTGGGCGCACGAGGTCCGCCGCTTCTACCCCTTCGCGCCGTTCATCGGCGGCCGCGCCCCGCGCGAGGTGGAGTGGGACGGCGAGTGGATCCCGCGCAACGCGATGGTGCTGCTCGACCTCTACGGGCAGAACCACGACGCCGACCTGTGGGGCGACCCCTACGCCTTCCGGCCCGAGCGCTTCCTCGACCGGGAGATCGGCGCCTTCGAGCTGGTGCCCCAGGGGGCGGGGGACCCGCGGACCAACCACCGCTGCCCCGGCGAGCAGGTCACCGTCGCGGTGCTGGCGGCGCTGGCGGTCCGCCTGGCGCGGCTGCAGGTCGACGTCCCCGAGCAGGACCTCACCATCTCCCTGCGCCGGATCCCGGCCGTCCCCGCCTCGGGTGTCGTGCTCCGGGTCCGGGGTACGGCGTGACCGCAGCCGGGTGGTCGCGCTCCGCAGCAGGCACGCCGCGGGCGGTCCCGCGGGCCGGGAGCCCGTGGTCAGATCAGAGCCGGTTCGGGCTGGGGGAGGCGCGGGTGTGCAGGGTGTGGGCAGCAGCGGTGGGCATCGTCGGGCTGGTGACCCTGGTCGGCGGCGTGCTGTGGGCCGAGCTCGACATGGCCTCGATGGGCGGCCCGGCGCTGGTTGCCGTCGGCGCGCTGCTGCTGGTCGCCGCGGCCACGCTGTGCGGCGTCCGGGAGGGCCTCGACGTGCTGTCCCGGCACCGCCACGCCGGCCACCCCTGAGCCCCGCGCCCGCTGACGAGCCCGCCGTCCCTGCGGGCTGACGGGCGGTCGCTCAGGCCCCCAGCACGTCGACGCCGGCGGCGCGGAGGTCCCGGACGGCGGGATCCTCCGCCGGGGCGTCGGTGACGACACCGGTGACCGCGGCCAGCGGCAGCACGACGAACGGCGACGCGGCGCCGACCTTCTCCCGGCTGGCGAGCACGTAGGTGTCGGCCGCCCGGCGGGCCAGGGCGCGCTTCATGGCGGCCTCGTCCGCGTCGCCGGTGGTGAGCCCCTCCTGCGCGTGCACGCCGGTGACCCCGAGGAGGAACACGTCGGCGGTCACCAGCTGCGCGGCCTCGACCGCGGCCGCGCCGCAGGCGACCACCGAGTGCTTGAACAGCCGCCCGCCGATCAGCTGGACCTCGACACGGGGGTGGTCGACCAGTGCCACCGCGACCGCCGGGCTGTGGGTGACCACCGTGGCGGAGAGGTCGCGGGGGAGGGCGCGGGTCACCGCGAGGGCGGTCGTGCCGCCGTCGAGCAGGGCGGTGCTCCCCGGCCGGACGAGGGCCGCGGCGCGGGCCGCCACCCGTTCCTTGCTCGCCACCGCCACGGTGTGCCGGGTCGCGTGGTCGGCCACCGCGGGCGAGACCGGCAGGGCGCCGCCGTAGACGCGCTCGCACAGGCCGGCCGCGGCGAGCTCGCGCAGGTCGCGCCGGACGCTGTCCTCGGAGACGCCCAGCTCGGCGGCGAGGTCCTTGGCGACCAGCCGGCCCTCGGACCGCAGGCGGTCGAGCAGCAGGTCGCGGCGATGAGCGGCGAGCATGCACGTTCCTCCTCGTTTTTGCACGATTCTGCACTATGGTCTCTCGCCATGACCACCACCGTGCACCGGCACGCGTCCCGCGCCGGCATCGACGTGCCGGACGCCCGTGGGCGGACCGGCCTGGACCGCACCGGCCGGGACCTCACGGGCAACCCGGACGTGCGGGTCGTCGACGTGGAACTCGTGGCCACCGCCTGGCACGTGCTTCGCCGGACGACGTTCGAGTACCGCCACGCGGACGGCCGCCGGACGACCGAGCAGCGGGAGACCTACGACCGCGGCAACGGGGCGACGATCCTGCTGCACGACGTCGCGCGGGGCACCGTCCTGCTCTCCCGCCAGTTCCGCTTCCCCGTCTACGTCAACGGCCACCCCGACGGGGTGCTCGTCGAGACCGCCGCCGGTCTGCTGGACGACGACGACCCCGAGACCGCGATCCGGCGGGAGGCCGAGGAGGAGCTCGGCGTGCGCGTCGGCTCGCTGGAGCACGTGTTCGACGTCTACACGAGCCCGGGGTCGGTCACCGAGCGGGTGCACTGCTACGCCGCGTCGTACACGGCCGCAGACCGCACCGGTCCCGGGGGCGGGCTGGCCGAGGAGGGGGAGGACATCGAGGTCCTGGAGCTGCCCTTCGGCGCGGCGCTGGAGATGACCGCGGACGGCCGGATCTGCGATGCGAAGACCATCCTGCTGCTGCAGTGGGCGGCGCTGCGGGGGCCGTTCGCCCGGCAGTGAGCCGAGCGGTGACCGGGCGCGCCGCGTGGTCGCCGCCCTTGCCGTGCACCCGCGAGGACGGCGACCACGCCCGCGGGGGCCGGCCGCCCGAGAGGCGTGCCGACCCCAGCGTCAGGCGAGGCGGGCGAGCTCCGCGGGCAGCGCGCCGGGCGAGAGGACGCCGAGCCGCTGGGTGGCCCGGGTGAGGGCGACGTAGAGGTCGTTGTGCCCGCGTACGCCCTCGTCGAGGACCCGCGCCGGGTCGACGACCAGCACGTCGTCGAACTCCAGGCCCTTGGCCTCGGCCGGGGTGACCACGACCGGCCCCAGGGAGGAGTCCGCGTCCGGACCGCTGGTGACCTGCTGCACCCGCGCGGCCACCGCCGAGGCGACCTCGGCCACCCGGCTCGCCGGGACGACCACCGCGGTGGTGCCCTCGGCGGCGGCGAGCTCGGCGGTGACCTCGGCGACCCGTGCGGCCAGTTCCTCCTCGCCGGTCAGCTCCGCCCACGGCGCGGCGGTGCCCGGCCGCACCGAGCGCGGCGAGGTCGCTCCCGTCCCGCCGGCGGCGAGGACGTCGGCGGCCACGGCCATGATCTCGGCCGGCGTGCGGTAGTTGACGGTGAGCTCCTCCAGCCGCCAGGCGTCGCCGACGTGCGGGCGCAGCGTCTCGTCCCAGGCGTCGGCCCCGGCGAGCGTGCCGGTCTGGGCCAGGTCGCCGACCGCGGTCATCGACCGCGTGGGGCAGCGGCGGACCAGCAGCCGCCACGCCATCGGCGAGAGCTCCTGGGCCTCGTCGACGACGACGTGCCCGAAGGTCCAGGTGCGGTCGGCGGCGGCCCGTTCCGCGGTGGTGCGGGTGTCGAGCGTCCGCTGCCGCTCGGCCAGCTCCTCGGCGCCGATCAGGTCGCCGGCGCTGAGCACCTCGGCCTCCAGGTGCTCGTCCTCGAGGTCGATCGAGCGCGAGCCGTGCAGCACGTCGAGGGTCTCCTGCGCCTGGGCCAGCCGGCGGCGGCGGTCGCGCTCCTCGCGGGCCCGCTGCGCGCTGTCGTCGAAGCCGAGCAGCTCCTCGGCCTCCTCCAGCAGCGGGACGTCGGCCGGGGTCCATGCTGACGGGGAGGTGGCCGATCCTCGAGGGCGGTGCAGCAGCGCCCGCGTCGCGTCGTCCCACTCCGGCGTCGCGGTGGCGATCCGGGCCGGGTCGGCGAACAGCTCGGTGAGCAGCCGCTCGGGGGTCAGCACCGGCCACAGGTCGTCGACCAGCAGCCGGACGGCGGGCTCGGCGGCGACCTCCCGGCGCAGCGCGGCGACGTCCTCGCGGTCGAGCAGGTTGGCCCCGCCGCGGACGTCGGCGCCGATCCGCTCCGCGTAGCGCTTGGTGAGGACGTCGACGATCCGCCGGGCGAAGTGCGGCCGGGCCAGGTTGTGCAGCCGGTCGGCCTTGCGCGCCGCGTTCTGGGCCCGCTTCACGTCGATGGGCCGCAGCCGCAGGGGGAAGCCGTCGACGACCACCTCCCGCGGCGCGTCGAGGACCACCTGCCGGTCGGTGACGGCGCGCTCGAGCACCTGCACCATCTCCAGCCGTCCCTTCACCGCCGCGGTCTCCGGCGACTCGGTCCCGCGCGCGTCCAGGCCCGGGCGCAGCTGGCCCAGCCCGGCCAGCAGCACGCCGGTCTCGCCCAGGGAGGGCAGGACGTCGGCGATGTAGCGCAGGAAGGTCGGCGTGGGCCCGACGACGAGCAGGCCGCGGCGGGCCAGCCGCTCGCGGTGGGTGTAGAGCAGGTAGGCCGCGCGGTGCAGCGCGACGGCGGTCTTGCCGGTGCCCGGCCCGCCCTGGACGACGAGGACCCCGCGGTCGTCGGCGCGGATGATGCGGTCCTGCTCGGCCTGGATGGTGCGGACGATGTCGGTCATCCGGCCGGTGCGCGCGGTGTCCAGCGCCGCCATGAGCGCGGCCTCGCCGGTCAGGCCGGAACCGGCTCCCCCGGAGGTGAGCACCTCGTCGTCGAGCCGGACCACCCGGCGCCCGCGGGTGCGGATGTGCCGGCGGCGGGACACGCCCAGCGGGTGCACCGGGGTGGCGGTGTAGAAGGGCCGGGCCGCGGGTGCGCGCCAGTCGACCAGCGCGGGGTCGCCCCCGGCGTCGTCGGCGGCCAGCCCGATCCGGCCGATGTAGAGGGGCCCGTCGTCGGTGCGGTCGATCCGCCCGACGCACAGGCCCGCCTCGGCGGCGTCGAGCGCGGTGACCCGCTCGGTCTGGAACCGCACGGTGGCGTCGCGCTCCTGCAGCGCCTGCGGGTCGACGGCGGGCCAGGAGATGGCCTGCTTGAGCCGATGCTCGGCGAGGTCGCGGGCGGCGTCGAGGCGGCCGTAGAGCTCCTCGACGTACTGCTGTTCGGCTTCGATCTCGGGGTGGGGAACGACCTCGGGCTGCGTCGTCGGCACTGCGCGTCTCTCTGTCGGTGTCTCGGCTCAGGAGCAATCGCCCATGGTGCCCCGGCATTCCCGGATCGTGCGTCGGACGCACCCGGGAGCCCTACCCTTCGGTGCCGTGGGTCCCGGCCTCCTGCTGTCGCTGACCCTGCCGGGTCTGGTGCTGCTGCTCGTCGTCCTCGGGGTCGCCGAGTCCGCGTGGGCGCGCCTGGGCCGGCGCAGCCCGGTCACCCGCCGGTCCCGGCACGCGCTCTCGGCGGGCGGGATCGACGTGTTCTCCGCGGCGCTGGCGCCGGGCCGGGAGGCCGACCTCGAGCAGCAGCGGGCCCAGCAGACCAGGCGGGCCGACGACGAGGACGGCGCGCCGCCGCGCAGCACCGTGGACCTCGACGCCGGCGTCGCCGTCCTCGTCGTGGGGCACCGGCGCTCGGCCGGGGAGTGACCGCCGCTCACCCGCCGAGCAGCCGGCGCAGCCAGCGGGTGCGCGCCGCCCGCGCCTCCGTGGAGATGGTGGCGTCGGGGGCGAACCCGTCGAAGCCGTGGAAGCCGCCCGGCCACACGTGCAGCTCGGCGACCCCGCCGGCCTGCCAGATACGGGTGGCGTACTCGACGTCCTCGTCGCGGAAGGTCTCGGCCGAGCCGACGTCGACGAACGCCGGCGGCAGCCCGGACAGGTCGGTGGCCCGTGCCGGTGCGGCGTAGGGGGAGACGTCGGGGCCGCCGCGGGCGTCTCCGAGCAGCGCCGTCCAGCCGGTGTCGTTGGCCGTGCGGTCCCAGACGCCGAGGCCGGCCATCTGGTGGGCCGAGACGGTGTCGTTGCGGTCGTCGAGCATGGGGCACACCAGCAGCTGCCCGGCCAGCGCGGGACCGCCGCGGTCGCGCGCCAGGAGGGCGACCGCCGCGGCGAGGCCGCCGCCGGCGCTGACGCCGCCGACGACGATGCGCGCCGGGTCGATGCCGAGCTCCTCGGCGTGGGCGGCGGTCCAGACCAGGCCGGCGTAGCAGTCCTCGACCGGGCCCGGGTGCGGCGTCTCGGGCGCCAGCCGGTACTCGACCGAGACCACCGCCATCCCGAGCTCCTCGGCGTGCTCCACCATGCCGAGGACGCCGGAGCGGTTGTCGCCGATGACCATGCCGCCGCCGTGGATGGAGTAGATGGCCGGCGTCGGGCCGGTCGCGGCGGTGGGCCGGCAGACGAGCAGCGAGATCTCCGGCGCCCCCTCGGGGCCGGGGACCGTCCGGTCCTCGACGGTGAACGCGCCGCCGCGGCGCAGCTCCTCGTCGGTCGGTCGAGGGGCGAGCTCGGCCTGCCGCAGCGCCGGGATCTGCTCGGCGGTGAGCGGGGTCGAGAAGACCTCCGCGAACGCCTCGAGCGCGACCGCGCACTCGGGGTCGAACGGGGGCGGCGGGCCGATCCCGGCGGCGGGGCGGGCGGACGGCGACGTCAGGGTCACGGGACCTCCAGGGGTGCGGACGGCGGCCCCATCGTGGTGGGCGGGCCCGCCCCGAGCCACCCCCTCAGCGCTCGTCGAGCAGGGCGATGAGCCGGTCGGCCAGCTCGGCGGGGTGGCTCAGCGCCACCAGGTGGCCGCCGGGCACCTCCTGGACGGGCAGGCCGAGGCGCTCGGCGGCCACCCGGCGCTGGAACTCCAGGGGGAAGAAGCGGTCCTCGCGTGCCGCGAGCAGCCGGGTGGGCACGTCGGGCCAGGCCGGGAGCGGCCACGGCTCGCCGAACGGGGTCCCCGACTGGGCGAACGGTCGGGCCATGGCCGCGGCGGTGACCTCCGGCGGGACGTCGGCGAAGAAGGCGTCGTCCTCGTCGTCCACCGGCCGGCCCTCGCGCTCGGCCGCGGCGCGCCGGGCCTGCTCGTGACCGGTGACGGTCCACCAGTCGCCGCCGGTCTCCCCGGGTCGCGGCACCATCGCGTTCACCAGCACGAGCAGGTCGACCGGGACGCGTGCGCACACCAACGGGGCGGTCAGCCCGCCCATGGACTGGCCCACCACGACCAGCGGTCGCGTGGCCCCGGCGGCCGCCGCGACCACGGTCTGCGCGTAGCGGTCGAGCCCCGCGGTGTCGTCGCCCGCGGGGAGGTCCACGGGGACAGCCGCGTGCCCCCGGCGCTCGAGCTCGGGCACCAGTCGGTGCCAGTACCACGCCTGCCCGCCGGCTCCTGGGACGAGGACGAACGTCGCGCGCACACCCCTCCGACCGCCGGCCGGTGCCGGACTCATCGCGGCCCGGGCCGGCCGGCCGCCACGTGCGCGGTCCGGGAGGGGGACTAAGGCCTCTGGTGCAGGTCACAGGAACCGATCGTGACGGCAACTCGTAGGTCATCTCGACGTCATGTCGTCTGCCTACCGTCGGGCCTGCACACCTCAGGAGGAAGCCATGACCGCACCCACCGCCCCCCGTCCGACCCGCCGCGCCTCCGGCTCCCGGACCCGCCCGCGTCCCGAGCGCTCGGCCTGGACCTGCCCGAACTGCCAGCGGGAGACCCAGCCGCCGCGCAAGCGCTGCTCCGACTGCGGCACCTCGCGCTACTGAGAACGAACGCCCCGCCGGTGAGCCGACGAGGTCCGCGGGTGGCCGGCGGCACGCCCCGCACGACGGCGGCGCGGTAGCGCGGCGCCCGTCCGGCCGCCGGGATCCCGCCTCCCGGAGGCGGGGCCGTCGCTGCCACGGGGCGGATCGCCGGGGGAGTCCTTCCGCGGGGAGGGACCGGGGGGACAGGGACGGGGCCGTCCGGCTACCGTCGGCGGGTGAGCGTGATCATGCGGAACCGGGTCCGCGTGACCGGGGTCGACGGGGGTCGACCCATGGTGTTCGCGCACGGATTCGGGTGCGACCAGGAGATGTGGCGGTTCGTCGCCCCGGACTTCGAGGTCGACCACCGCGTCGTCCTCTTCGACCACGTCGGGTCCGGGCGGTCGGACCTGTCGGCCTACGACCCGGTCAAGTACGCCTCGCTGCGGGGGTACGCGGCCGACGTCGTCGAGCTGTGCCGGGAGCTCGAGCTCGAGGACGTGGTCTTCGTCGGCCACTCGGTGAGCGCGATGATCGGCGTCCTCGCCGCGCAGCAGGCCCCGGAGCGGGTCGGCGCCCTGGTGATGGTCGGCCCCAGCCCTCGGTACGTCGACGACGAGGACTACACCGGCGGTTTCTCGCGGGCCGACGTCGCCGGGTTGCTCGACTCCCTCGACAGCAACCACCTCGGCTGGTCGAGGGCGATGGCCCCGGTGGTCATGGGCAACCCCGACCGGCCGGAGCTCACCGAGGAGCTCGCCAACAGCTTCTGCCGCACCGACCCCGACATCGCCCACCAGTTCGCGCAGGTGACCTTCCTGTCG
This sequence comes from Geodermatophilus sp. SYSU D01105, assembly GCF_054050095.1. Classification (NCBI taxonomy): domain Bacteria; kingdom Bacillati; phylum Actinomycetota; class Actinomycetes; order Geodermatophilales; family Geodermatophilaceae; genus Geodermatophilus; species Geodermatophilus sp. SYSU D01105. Next base: position 178,859 of record NZ_JBJGYR010000008.1, on the reverse strand, counting down.
GACAACCGCGCCGACCTCCCCGGCGTCCGCGTGCCGACGCTGGTGCTGCAGTGCGACGCCGACGCGATCGCCCCGCAGGCGGTGGGCCGCTACGTGCACGAGCAGATCCCCGGCAGCGTGTTCACGCAGCTGTCCGCGACGGGGCACTGTCCGCACCTGAGCGCACCGGAGGAGACCACCGCCGCCATCCGGGCCTTCCTGTCCCGCCTCTCCGGGTGATCGCGATGGAGGAGCCCGCGGGCAGCCCGCGGCCGGAGGACCCCGGCCGGCTGCAGCGGCTGCTCGAGGACGACCCGGCCGACCTCTACGAGAACGCACCGTGCGGCTACTTCTCCGCGCTGCCCGACGGCCGGGTGGTCAAGGTCAACCGCACCTTCTGCGAGTGGACCGGACGGGCGGCCGGGGAGGTGCTGGGTACGCGGTTCCAGGAGCTGCTCAGCATCGGGGGGCGGGTCTTCTACGAGACGCACATGGCGCCCCTGCTGCGGATGCAGGGCGCGGTGCGGGAGGTGGCGCTCGACATCGCCCGGGGTGACGGCTCACTGCTGCCGTGCCTGGTCAACGCCGTCGAGGTGCGCGACGCCTCGGGCGCGGCGGTCCTGGTGCGGGCGACGGTGTTCGAGGCGACGTCCCGGCGACGGTACGAACGGGCGCTGCTGGCCGCGCAGCGCGCGGCGGCGGAGTCGGAGGCCCGCTCGCGGACGCTCCAGCAGGTGGTGTCCGAGGTGGCGGCGGCCACGTCGGCCCGGGAGGTGGCCCAGGTGATCGTCTCCCGCAGCCGGGCGGCGGTCGGTGCCAGCGGCGCGGGGTTGTGGCTGGCCACGGAGCGGCGCGACGCCCCGCGCCCGGGACAGTCGGTCCCGCCGATCGAGCTGGTCGCCGTCGACGGCATCCCCCCGCAGCTGCTGCGGCAGATGGAGGCGGCCGCCGTCGGGGGTGCCGAGCTGGTCCGCGAGGGCGGGGTGCACACGGTGCCCCTCGGTGCGGGCGTGCAGGCGGTGTGGCCGGGGCTGGCCGCGGCGATGGAGGAGACCGGCCAGGAGGCGCTGGTCGTCGTCTCGGTCAACGCCGACAGCCGCCACCTGGGGGCGCTGGTGCTGGTGCTGGGCACGCTCGGGGACAGCGAACTCGTCGAGCTCACCGAGCCGGGACGCCGGGGCACCCTGCCGCAGGCCGACCTCGACCTGCTGGCCACCGTCGGTCAGCAGGCCGGACAGGCGCTGGAGCGGGTCCGGCTGTACGAGGAGACCGCGCGGGCGGCGGAGCGTTCGGCGTTCCTGCTCGACGCCTCGCGGCTGATGGCCTCGGCGCCGGACGTGGCGCGGATGGCCGAGCAGCTGGCCGAGCTGGCGGTGCCGCGGCTGGCCGACATCTGCGTCCTGGACCTGGTCACCGAGCACGGCCTGACCCGCCCGGCGGCCCGGCACGGTGATCCGCGGCGGCGCCGGCTGGCCGACGAGCTGCGGGAGCGGCACCTGCCGGTCCGCCACCCCGCACACCCCGGCGTGCAGGCGATGGAGCAGGGGCGGACGATCTGGATCCGCGAGGTCACCGACGCCTGGCTGAGGGAGGTCACGAGCGACGAGCGGCACCTGGCGACCGCCCGGGCGCTGCAGCTGGTCAGCCTGGTCTGCGTGCCGCTGCGGGCCGAGGGCCGCACGCTCGGCGTGCTGACCCTGGGCACCGACCGGCGACGCGGGCCGCTCACCGCGGCCGACGTCGAGGTCGCCGAGCAGCTGGCCCTCCAGGTCTCCCAGGTGGTCGACAAGGGGCAGCGCTTCGAGCTGGAGACGCAGACCTCGCACACCCTGCAGGCCAACCTGCTGCCCCCCGCCCCGCCGCCGGTGCCCGGCCTGCGGGTCGCCGTCCGCTACCTGGCGGCCAGCCTCGGGGCCGACGTCGGGGGCGACTTCTACGACGTCGTCCCGCTGCCCGGCGACCAGGTGGCGCTGGCCGTGGGCGACGTCGTGGGGCACGACATCACCGCGGCGGCGGTCATGGGCCAGCTGCGGAGCGTCTACCGGACCCTGCTGGCCGACGGCGCGACGCCGAGCGCGGTCATCGACCGGCTGCAGTCCGCGTGGTCGCTCCTGGGGCTGCAGCGCATGGCGACGGCGCTGTTCGCGACGCTCGACCCGGCCGGCGGGCAGCTGCGCGTGGCCTCGGCCGGTCACCTGCCGCCGCTGGTGGTCTCGGGTGAGGACGCCGCGCTGCTCGACGTCCGCCCGAGCCGGATGCTCGGTGCGCCGCCGGCGCCCGCGCCGACCGCGGAGTGGGCGGGGGTGCTCTCCCCGGGGGCCACGATGCTGCTCTACACCGACGGGCTGGTGGAGAGCCGGGACGCCGACATCGACGAGGGGCTGGCCGCCCTGCGGGATGCCGCCGTCCGCGTCGGGACCGACGACCCCGACGGGTTCTGCGACCGGCTGCTGGCGGAGCTGGCCGGCGGCGTGCGCCCCGACGACGTGGCCCTGCTGGCGATCACCCGGATGCCCTAGCGCACCGGCTCCGCGCGCGCGACCATCGGCGCAGGGCTCGTGCGGCGCGGGAGGCGGCCATGGAGCGTTCCCCCAACCCGGTGACCGACGCGATCGACGGCGCCACCGGTGACATCACGATGTCCGGAGACGCGATGCGGTGGTCCCCGGAGCTGGCCGACGGACAGGGGCGCGGCGCGGCGGCGTCCTTCCCGGGGGTGGACGTGGCCGCCGGCTTCGGCTCGCTGCTCGGGCTGGACGGGTCCGGGATGCGCCGGCTGGTCTCGGGCGCGGTGACCTCCCTGGCCACGGTCGCCGGGGACGTCGTCTCGGAGCTGCGCCAGCTCACCCGCGGGACCGAGGCGGACGACGAGCCCGAGCGCTGACCCGGCGCGCCGGGGGCGGCGGCGCCCTGTAGGAACGGTGGGGCACGGCCACACCGACGTGGGGAGTCGCACCGCATGACCAGCTCGCTGACCCTGGCGCCCGCGCCACCGTCCGAGGCCGCGGAGAGCGTGCGGGCGGAGGTGCGCGAGTTCCTCGCCGCCGAGCTGGCCGCCGGCACGTTCACCACGCACGTCGACACCTGGCTCTCCGGTGTCGACCCCGCGTTCTCCCGGAAGCTCGGGGAGCGTGGCTGGCTGGGGATGACCTGGCCGAAGCGCTACGGCGGGCACGAGCGGTCGGCGATGGAGCGCTACGCCGTCACCGAGGAGCTGCTGGCCGTCGGGGCGCCGGTCGCCGCGCACTGGATCGCCGACCGGCAGTCCGGGCCGAACCTGCTGCGCTACGGCACCGAGGCGCAGCGGCAGGAGATCCTGCCGCGCATCACCGCGGGGGAGTGCTTCTTCGTCATCGGCATGAGCGAGCCGGACTCCGGCTCCGACCTCGCCTCGATCCGCACCCGGGCCACCCGCAACGGCGACGGGGACTGGGTGGTCACCGGCGCCAAGGTGTGGACGTCGAACGCGCACGCCTCCCACTACGGGATCGTCCTGGTGCGCACCTCGCCCGCGGACCCGTCGAACCGGCACGCGGGGCTCTCGCAGCTGCTGGTGGACCTGTCGCTGCCCGGCATCACGGTCAACCCGATCCGCATCCTCGACGGCGGCCACCACTTCAACGAGGTGGTGTTCGACGACGTCGTCGTCCCCGGGGACATGCTGCTCGGGGAGGAGGGCGCGGGCTGGCACCAGGTGACCGCGGAGCTGGCGTTCGAGCGCAGCGGGCCCGAGCGCTTCCTCTCGACCTACCCGCTGATCGCCGAGTTCGCCCGCCGCGCCTGCGACTCCGGCGACCGCGCGCAGCTGGCCACGCTGGGCCGGCTGTCGGCGCGGTTGCTGGCCCTGCGGCAGCTGTCGATGCGGATCGCCGCGGCGCTGGACCGCGGCGAGCTGCCCGACATCCCGGCGGCGCTGGTCAAGGACGTCGGGACGACGTTCGAGGCCGACGTGATCGACGAGGTCCGGCGGGTGGTGGAGGTGCCCGCGTCGCTGGACTCACCGGACCCGCTGGGACGGGCGCTGGCCGAGGCGCAGCTGCACGCGCCGGGCTACACGCTGCGCGGCGGGACGAACGAGATCCTCCGCGGGATCGTGGCGCGCGGGCTGGGGCTGCGATGACGGGCGACCAGGACCTGGTGGTCGAGACCGTCCGGGACATCCTCACCGCGCACGAGCCGTTCCCGCTCAGCGCCGAGCAGCCGTGGGACGCCAGGTTGTGGGCCGACCTGGTCGGCACCGGGCTGACCGGGGTGGGCCTGCCCGAGGAGGCCGGGGGGTCGGGCGGGGAGCTCCACGACGCGGTGGCCGTCGTCCGGACCCTGGCGGCCGGCGCCGCCGCCGTGCCCCTCGCCGAGCAGCTTCTGGTCGCCGGCCCCGCGTTGCTCGCCGCCGACCTCGACCTGCCGCCGGTCGAGGAGCCGCTGACCGTCGCGACCGAGGGCATGGTGCACGCCGAGCCGGTCGACGACGGGGACGGGCCCGGGCGCTGGCAGCTCACCGGCACCGCGACCGACGTCGCGTGGTCCGGGGTCGCGCGGCACGTGGCGGTCCTCGCCACCGCGCCGCAGGGGATCGAGGGGGCCGTCCTGGCGCTGGTCGACGCGGCGGAGCTGGCGACCAGCGAGGCGCGCAACCTCGCGGGGGAGCCCCGGGGGTCACTGGTGTTCGCCGCGACCCCGGCCGCCGGTGCCCTGCTCAGCCCGGCGCGGGCCGCCGCGGTGCGGGCCCGCTACGCGCTGGCGCGGTCGGTGCAGCTGGCGGCGGCCCTGGAGCAGGTGCTGGCGTGGACGGTGCGGTACGCGGCGGAGCGGCAGCAGTTCGGCCGGCCGCTGGCGCGGTTCCAGGCCATCCAGATGGAGCTCGCGGAGATGGCCGGCGAGGTCACCGCCGTCAGCGCGCTGGTCGACGCCGCCGTCCGGCGGCTGGCCGGTGCCGACCACACCGCCGCCCAGGACGTCGTCCTCGCGGCCGCGGCGGCGAAGGTGCGCTCGGGGGCCGCCGTCGAGGTCGTGGCGCGCCTCGCCCACCAGGTGCACGGCGCGATCGGCTTCACCCAGGAGCACGCGCTGCACCACCTCACCCGGCGGTGCTGGTCCTGGCGGGACGAGGCGGGCAGCGAGCACACCTGGTCGGAGGTGCTCGGCGTGGGGCTGCTGGCCGGGGGCGCCGACGACCTCTGGCCGGCCCTCACCCGCGTCCTCTGAGGGAGGCTCGGAGGGGCAGGGTGCTGCCCCTCCGAGCGGAGGGGCGTCAGACGGTCTCGGGGACCCGCAGGTGGTGCAGGACCAGCTCGAACTCGGCCACCTCCAGGATCTGGGCGCCCATCGCCGCGGCGAACTCCTCACGGACCGCCGTGGCGTTCGTGCGGGAGCGTTCCAGGGTCTCCCGGTCGGCGTAGGTCACCGCACCGGCGCCGCGCCCCTCCTGCCGGTCCGTCATCAGGCTGGCGCTGCAGAACCCGTCCATCTCCTCGAGGCGGGGGAGCAGGCTCATCTTGTAGGCGTCGACGACCCGGTCGACGTTCGCGGGGTCGGTGCGGCTCCACGTCACCCGGGTGCACGCCCCGTCGGGTGCCTGGTGCGCGCGGTGGAGGACGGCGATCTCCCAGAGCTGCACCTCCGGCTGCCCGCCGAGGATCCGGCTGGCCTGGTCGCGCATTGGCCCCACCCGGTCCATCGTGGCCCGCATCGCCTCCTCGGTCTCCCACGCGGAGGTCACGATGCAGCGGCCGGAGTCGCGGTCGGCGAGCATGGACAGGCCGACGCAGCCGGGCATCTGCTGGACCTTCGGCATGACGTCGTCCCGCATGTAGGCGGTCGCCTCGTCGATCGCCCCGGGGTTGCCGCGGACGGTGGTCGTTCGGGCGTACATGCCACCACTCCTTCCGGGAGGCGGCGAGCCCCTGCGGCATCGCCGCGCAGCAGAGCCTCCTCGCCGGGCGGCGGGGTGACAACGACCTCGTGCGGGGCCGGCTCAGACGGTCTCGGGCACTCGCAGGTGGGCGAGGACCAGCTCGTACTCGCCGACGTCGGAGAGCTGGGCGCCGGCCGTCGCGGCGAGCTCGTCCCGGGCCGCCGTGGCGGTCGCGCGCGACCGGTCCAGGGTCCTCCGGTCGGCGAAGGTGACCGCGCCGCCGGCCCGGCCCTCCCGACGGTCGACCACCAGGCTCGCGCTGCAGAACCCCTCCATCGCCTCGAGGCGGGGGAGGAGCGTGGCCTTGTAGGCGTCGACGAGCCGGTCCACCTCCGCCGGCTCGGTGCGGATCCAGGTCGTCCGGGTCCAGGCCCCCTCGGGAGCCCCGTGCGCGCGGTGGACGACGGCGAACTGCCAGTAGTGGACCTGCAGGGAGCCGTCGAGCAGCTCGGCGAGGCGCAACCGCACCGGGAGCAGGGCCGCGTCGCTGGCCCGCATCGCCGCCTCCGACTCCCACGCGGTCGTGGCGATGCACCGGCCGGACTCCCGGTCGGCGAGCATCGAGAGCCCGACCCACCCACCGGTCTCGCCGATGACCGGCAGCACCTCGTCGCGGAGGTAGGCGATCCCGTCGTCGACCGCGTGGGGGTTGCCGCGGATGGTGGTGGTCCGGGCGTGCATGCAGAGCGCTCCTCTCGAGGGGCGGCGCTCCGGCCGGTGCGCGCGTCCATCCCGGGGCACCGGCCGGAGCCCCGGGGTCAGACGGTCTCCGGCACCCGCAGGTGCGCCAGCACCAGCTCGTACTCGGCGACGTCGGTGATGGCCACGTTCGTCCGCGTGGCGAACTCGTCGCGCAGGGCGCGGGCCTGCTCGCGGGCGGCCTCCATCGCCGCGCGGCTCTCGAACGTCACCGCGGAGACACCCATCCCCTCGGCGCGGCTGACCAGGACGCTCATGCTGCAGAAGCCCCGGTACTCCTCCTCCATCCGGGGCACGTAGACCATCCGGTAGGCGTCGATGGTGCTGTCCATCTGATCCGGCTCCCCGCGGATCCAGGTGACCCGGGTCCAGGCACCCTCGGGTGCCTCGTGCGCCCGGTGCAGGACCGCGATCTCCCACTCGCGCACCTCGGGCTGCCCACCGAAGATCTGCCCGGCGCGTTCCCGCGAGGACCGGACGCCCTCGGCGCTGGCGTGCATCGCGTCGGCGTCCCGCCACGCGGTCGTCACGATGCAGCGGCCGGACGCCCGGTCGGCGAGCATCGACAGACCGATGCAGCCGTCCATCCCCCGGACCAGCGGCATCACCTCGTCCCGGACGTAGGAGATCCCCTCGTCCATGGCCTGGGGGTTGCCCTGGATGGTGGTCGAACGGGCGTACATGCCACCACTCCTCTCCGGGAACGGTCTCCGCCGGGACGGCGGTCCCGGCGGAGTCGGCGGTGCCCCTGCGGCATCGCCGCGCCGCCCAGCGTCCTCGCGGTCCGCGGGCGAGGGAAGGGCCCTCCGCCGCGCCGGCCGCCCACCGGCCGTTCCGACGCTCCCTCCGGCGGGCCGCGCCTCTCGTCCGAGGGGTGCGGCCGGCCGGCGCGTGCGGTCGCGGTGCGGATCCGAGCGCGGCGGGTCAGGAGCGAGGCGGGCGCTCCAGCTCGCTGCCCGGCCCCATCAGGTCCGCCGGGCACACCGCCACCGGCACCCCGGCCCCGGGGGGCCGCGGTGGCTGGGTCTCGAGCACGACCCCATCCTGACCTGCGGGTACGACGGTTCCCGGGCGTCCCGGGGGACACCTCACCCGCCGTCGCAGACCAGCCCCCGCCGCAGCGCCGTCAGGTTCTCCCGCATCAGGCCCAGGTAGTCCTGGTCCTCGGCGACCCGTTCCACCGGGTGCAGCACGTCGGTCGCCACCCCGAGGTCCCCGGCGAGTGCCGCCGCCGTCGCCGAGGAGGCGGCGGCGTCGAAGAAGACCGTCCGCACCCCGGTCTCCTGCACGGTCTCGGCCACGTCCCGCAGCCGGGCCGGGGTGGGCTCGACGGCCGGGTCGATGCCGGCGATCCCCACCTGCCGCACGGCGTGGCGCTCGGCCAGGTAGCCGTACGCCTCGTGCCCGGTCACCAGCGTGGCGCCCCGGCAGGGGGCCAGCGCGGTCGCGTACTCCTGGTCGAGGTCGGTCAGGGTCGCCTCGACCTCGGCGACGCGGGCCTCGACGTCGTCCGCTCCTGCGGCGTCGAGCTCGGCCAGCGCGGCACCGACGTCCCGCGCGACGGCGGCGAGCCGGAGCGGGTCGAGCCAGAAGTGCGGGTCGCCCGCGAGGTCCGCCACCGGGGTGGCGTCCACCAGTCGTCCGGGAGGCTGCTGGTCGAGCGCCGCGTCGACGCCCGGCTGCAGGCCGCCGGAGAGGTGGACGACGAGGTCGGCCTCCGTCAGTGCGACGACCTGGGCGGGCGTCGGCTCGAACCCGTGCGTGTCACCGCCGGGCGGGACGAGGCCGGTGACGGCCACCCCCGGTCCCGCGACCTGCTCGGCGACCCACCGCAGCGGGTAGGAGGTCGCGACGACGTCGACCGGACCGTCCGCGTCCCGCGCAGCCGGACCGGTGCAACCGGCCAGGGCGGCCGTGGCGAGCACGCAGACGACGGCGCGGGCGCGGCGCGCGGTCACTCGGCGTCGTCCCCCTCGTGCGCGGCCTCGTCGGAGCCCGCCCCCGCCTCGGCGTCGCCGGAGACGCCGCGGAGCTCGTTCGGCGTCACCTCCAGCGGCGCGCTCTTCCACACCGCGCCGCCCTCGACGTCCACGGCGTGGACCTGCTTGCTGGCGGGCTCGGTCACGTAGGCCATGCCGTCGACCACGACGACCTGGGGGTGCGGGTCCTGCCAGTCCTCGGACTCCTCCCAGGGGGCGGTGACCGGGATGGAGCGGGTGATCGCGCCGCTGACCGGGTCGACGACCTGCAGCCCGCCGTCGTGGGTCAGGACCAGGCCCTCACCGTCCGGGCCGCGGTCGAACGAGCGGTACCAGTAGGGCGACGGCAGGTCGACCAGGCTCATCTGCGCGGTCGTGGTGTCGATCAGCGCGATCGTCCGGGAGCGGTCCTCCGCACTCCGCTCGTAGTCGCCGAGCACGATCGGGGAGTCCTCGGTGCCGAACTGGTTGCCGATGCGCCCGTACGCGTCCGGGCTGTCGATCTTGGTGAGCTGGCCGTTCGCGTACAGGACCGCGCCGTCCTCGCAGCCGATGACGACGGCCTCGCCGGCGGCGACGGTCTCGCCGTGCACGTTCGGGCAGTCGTCGCGGGCGGCGACCTCCTGGCCGTCGGCGTCCAGGACCCGGACGCCGGAGCGCTCGTCCTCGGTGCCGTCGGAGACGAGCATGCGGCCGTCCTCCAGCTCGACGGCGACGCCGTGGTGCGCCGCGGGCGTGCTGAACTCGCGGAGCTCGCGGTCGGGGTCGGCGACCTCGGCGCTGTCGAACGCGGTGACGTCCCCGGTGCCGTCGTCGAAGAGCACCGTGCGGCCGGCGTGCGTCACGACGTGGCCGGGCTCCTCGGCCGGGAACACGAGGTCGGTGAGCTCCGGCCCGGCCGTGTAGTAGTGCGCGTGGTCGCCGTGCGGCTCGGCCCAGGCGCCGGCGTCGAGCACTCGGAAGCCCCCCTGGGTGGAGACCAGCAGGTGCCGGCCGTCCCCTGCCGGGTTGAGCCGGCTGAAGCCGGGCAGCGGCTCGTCGGCGAGCACCTCGAGGGTCGTCGCGTCGAGGACCTGGACGCCGCCGTCGTAGGTGATCGCCAGCCGGGGGGCGTTGGCGCCGACCTCGAGCGCGGAGGCGTCCTCGGCCTCGTGCCCGTCGCCGGTCGACGAGGGGCTCGTCGGGGCCGGGGCTGCGGACTCCGCGGTGTCCCCGGACGCGCACCCGGTCGCCACCGCCAGCGGGAGGACGGCGGCGACCAGGGACACGCGGCGGGGGACGGGGGAGGGGAGGCGGTTCACGGGAGCTCCTCGGTCGGGGACGGATCGCCCCGACGTTAGCAACAACGACAATCATTCTCAGTAAGCGGGCTGGTCGTCGTCCGCGAGGCCGGGGAACATGCACGGGTGACCAGCGCGACCGACCGACACGGGCACACCCACCGCCTCGACCTCGCCGACGCCACGGTGCGGGAGTGGGACGCCACCGTGGTCGCGGCCGACCCCGAGCAGGGGATCGTCCTCGACCGCAGCGCCTTCTACCCCGGCGGTGGCGGGCAACCGCCGGACGAGGGCGTGCTGCTGTGGGGCGGCGTCCGCACCCGGATCGCGGGCACCCGCAAGGGCGACGAGCTCTACCTCGTCCCGGTGGAGGGGGACCCGCTCCCGCCGCCCGGCACGGCGGTGCGCGGCGCGCTGGACGACGAGCGGCGCACCCAGCTGATGCGGACCCACTCCGGCCTGCACGTGCTCACCGGCGTGGTGTTCCGCGACTTCGGCGCGCTGGTGACCGGCGGCAACATGGAGCCGCTGACCGCGCGGATGGACTTCGACCTCGCCGAGGTGCCGCCGGACTTCAAGGACCGGGTCGCCGAGGCGGTCAACGCCGAGATCGCCGCCGACCGGCCCATCGAGGTGAGGACGCTGCCGCGCGAGGAGGCCTTCGCGATCCCGGACGTCATCCGCACGGCCACCAACCTGCTGCCCCCCGACATCGAGGTCGTGCGGATCGTCGACATCGTCGGGCTGGACACCCAGGCCGACGGCGGCACGCACGTGGCGAGCACGTCGATGGTCGGCCGGGTCGAGGTCACCAAGATGGAGAACAAGGGCCGCGGCTTCCGGCGGCTGCGCGTCCGGATCGTCTGACGCTCACGCGTCCAGGGCGGCCCACTCCGCCGTCTGCCGGCCCAGGGCGACGGCGTGGGTCAGCCGCAGGCTGCCGCTGAGCCACACCAGGACGTCGTGCAGCCGCAGCCGGCTCAGCGGGACACCGCCGGTGCCGACGAGCAGCCGGGACACCGTCGCCTCCAGGGCGGCGAAGGCGTCGGCCGCGCCGACCAGCTCGCGGTGCACGACCGCCTCGATCCCGCTGTCGCCCTCCTCGAGGTGGGGGAGCAGCTGGCGGCGGGTGGTCGCGTCGACCAGCGGGAAGAGCTCCGGACGGCGGTGGTGCAGGGCCGCGACCAGGTGGGCGCGCTGCGGCCCGGCCACCCGTTCCCCGATCGCGCGGAGGGCGGCGCCCACCGTGCCGGGCTCGCCCAGGACCGACAGCTCGTCGGTGGGCAGCTCCCAGAACGCCCGGCCGGCGGCGCGCTCGGTCGCCTCGTCGGCGAGCGGGGAGACGTCGTCCATCGCGGTGCGGACCGCGGCCCACCCCGCCGGGTCGAGCCGCCCGTGCAGGCCCTCGGCGGTCAGGACGTCGTCGTCCCCGAGCGGGCCCGTCCCCCGCGGCCGGCGGTCGAAGCGCTCGTAGGCGAACGCCGGGACGCTCACCCACCGGCCCTCGGGTCGGCCGATGGAGCGGAACCACAGCGGCCGGCGGCCGCGGGCGTAGCCGAGCACGGCCGCCACCGCGGTCTCGGCGGGGAGGGGGTCGGGGCCGGCGCTCGGCAGGCGGAGGGGAGGACTCCCGTCGGGCACCACCCCAGCCTGCTGGACGCGGACCGGTCGCACAGCGTGGCGCGCGGGCGGTCGGCGGGTTCCCTACCGTGGGGAGCGCGCCCGCTGTCGCTCCCCCGACGGAAGGAGCGTCCGTGCTCCCGTCCTCCGCCCGCCGGCGCGCCACCCTCGGCGCCGGGGTCCTCGTCCTCGCCGCCCTCCCGGCCGCCCGGGCGGTCGCCGCCGACTGCGCGGCCCAGCCGACCGCCGAGATCGGGGAGGTGCAGGGCGCGGGTGGGGCCACGCCGCTGGCCGGGCAGCAGGTCACCGTCCGCGGCGTCGTCGTCGCCGACCTGCCCGGCTTCTCCGGCTTCTCCGTGCAGGACCCGGACGGGGACGGGGACGAGGCCACCTCCGACGGGGTCTTCGTGTACAGCCCGGTGCCGGTGGCCCTGGGCGACACCGTCGCGGTCACCGGGGAGGCGCAGGAGTTCAACGGCCAGACGCAGGTGAACGCCCCGGCCGACGTCACCGTCTGCGCCTCCGGGACCGCCCTCCCCGCCCCCGCGGCCCTCGACCTGCCCGCCGACGACACGACCCGCGAGCGCCTCGAGGGGATGCTCGTCGAGCCGGCCGACGTGCTGACGGTGAGCGACGTGTTCGACCTGGTCGGCTTCGGCGAGCTGACCCTGTCCGAGGGCGGCGTGCTCGTGCAGCCCACCGAGGTGGCCCGGCCCGGCCCGGCCGCGCAGGCGGTGGCCCTCTACGACGCACGGCGCGCCGTCGTCCTGGACGACGGGACGAGCGCGCGGGTCGGCGTCACGACCCGCCCGTACCTCTCCCCGGCGACGCCGGTGCGGGTGGGCGACGAGGTCGCCTTCACCGAGCCGGTCGTCCTGGGCTGGGGCTTCGGCTCGTGGCGGCTGCAGCCCGCCGACGGCACCGCGGCCGGCGTCTTCGCCGCGCAGGACACCCGCCCGGGCGCGCCGGACGACGTCGGCGGCGACCTGCGCATCGGCGCGTTCAACGTGCTCAACTACTTCCTCACCCGCACCGGCCCCGACGCCCGCGGAGCGCGCACCGACGCGGAGTTCGAGGAGCAGGCGGCCAAGGTCGTCGCGGCCATCGACGGCCTCGGCGCCGACGTGGTGGCCCTGCTGGAGGTCGAGGACACCGACTCGACCGGCTTCAGCCCCGGCGACGCGGACCGCGCGCTGGCCGACCTCACCGGGCGGCTCACCGAGCACACCGGCGAGGAGTGGGCGTACGTGCCCCTGCCGGCCGAGCTGTACGGGGTCGAGCGGGATGCCATCCGCAACGCGATCGTCCACCGCACCGCCGCGGTCGTGCCGGTCGGCGACCCGGTCGGGCTGGTCGACGAGGCGGTGTGGGGCAACGCCCGCGAGCCGGTCGCGCAGGCGTTCGCGGCGGGCGGCGAGGTGGTCACCGTCGTCGCCAACCACTTCAAGTCCAAGGGTTCCGCGGAGGGGGCGACCGGTGACAACGCCGACACCGGCGACGGCCAGGGCGCGTGGAACGGCGACCGGGTGCGGCAGGCCCGCTCGCTGGCCGGTCTCGTCGAGGACCTCGCCGCGACCGACCCGGACGTCGTGGTCCTCGGCGACCTCAACGCGTACACCCAGGAGGACCCGGTCGAGGCGCTGCGCGCGGCCGGCCTCACCGAGCTCGGCGAGCGGTTCGACCCGGGGCGGTACAGCTACGTGTTCGACGGCCGGTCCGGCTCGCTGGACCACGCGCTGGCCACGCCGTCCCTCACCGCGCGGGTGACCGGGCTGGCGCACTGGAACGTCAACGCCGTCGAGTCGTCGGCCTACCAGTACGACGGCGACCCCGCCCTCTACGCGCCGGACCCGTACCGCTCCAGCGACCACGACCCGCTGGTGCTCGGCGTCGACCTCGGTGCCGGGGGCCTGGCGGCAGGTGGCGGACCGCCCGGCACCGCGCCGGACTGCTAGCCGAGCAGGACCTGCCGCATGACCTCGTGCAGGTGGGTGTTCGGGTAGCGCCCCGCGAGCTGCTCGCTGCCCGGTCCCTCGGCGGTCACCGGCGTCGGCGCCCCGGTGTGCCCGTCGGTGCTCCACCGCAGCACGAAGGTGTCCTGGCTCCCGGCCACGGGGAAGGGGCCGTCGTCCTCGTCGGGCCCGGCGGGGGCGGTGCCGCCGATCTCGACGCCGAGCCCGCCGGTCTCGTGGTCGCCGGTCACGACCAGCAGGGTGTCGGGGTGCGCGGCGACGTGGTCCCGGGCCACCTGCACCGCGTCGTCCAGCGCGCGCATCGCCGCGAGCAACCCGGCTCCGGCGTTCTCGTGGCTTGCGGAGTCCACGCCCTCCTCCTCGACGAGCAGGAAGAAGCCGTCCGGGTCGGCGGAGAGCCGGTCCAACGCGGTGGCGGTCATCTGCGCCAGGGACACGTCGGCCGGCTCGCCGTACAGCTCCTCGTCGGCGAACAGGCCGAGCAGCCGGTCGCCGTCCGCCGCCGCGAGCCCCGCCGCGTCGGTCACCGCGGTGTACCCCCGCTGCCCGGCCACGCCCAGCAGGTCGCGCGACCGCCAGTGGGCCGCCCCGCCGCCGAGGACCACCGAGGGCCCGGTGTCCTGCAGGTACTGCCGGGCGATGTCCTCCTGCGCGTCGCGGTCGGGGACGCTGCTGAAGAACGCCGCCGGGGTGGCGTCGGTGACCTGGGAGGTGGTCACCAGCCCGGTCGCCAGGCCGGCCGCTCCCGCCTCGGTCCCGAGCGGGGTGAGCGGGCGGCCGTCGCGGTCGACGCTGATCGCGCCGTTGCGGGTCGTCACGCCGGTGGCCCAGGCCGTGGCCGCCGCCGCGGAGTCGGTCACGTCGGTCTCGGCGGGGTCGGGGTCGGTCGTCTGCTCCCCGGCCACTGGCAGGGAGTCCATGGCCAGCCGGCCCCCGGCGCCCTCCTGGTCCAGGCGGCCCGCCTCGCGGTGGGCGGCGGCCATGCCGTCACCGACGACCAGGACCACGCTGCGCGGCGGAGCCCCGCCCTCCGGTGCCGTCGAGGCGGACGGGTCGGCCTCGGGCGGGGCGGCCTCCCGTGGGGCGCCGGTGCAGGCGGCCAGGACGAGCGCGGTCAGGACGACGGCGGCCCGGCCGCGCCGGGTGGTCACCGGTGGCCGATGCCGCCCGGTCCGTGGTCGGCGGGGACCGTCTCGTCCTCCGGCGGCGGCCCGGGCGGGGTGCCGTCGCCGAACGGGGACCCGCCCAGCTCCTCGCGGCCGTGGGGGGTCAGCCAGTTCGCGGTGTCCGGCCCCTGCGGGACGATCTGGGTCGGGTTGATGTCGGCGTGGACGACGTAGTAGTGCTCCTTGATCTGCGGGAAGTCGATCGTGTCGCCGAACCCCGGGGTCTGGAACAGGTCGCGCGCGTAGGCCCACAGCACCGGCATCTCCGACAGCTTCTGCCGGTTGCACTTGAAGTGGCCGTGGTAGACGGCGTCGAACCGGGCCAGCGTGGTGAACAGCCGGACGTCGGCCTCGGTGATCGTCCCGCCCATCAGGTAGCGGCGGCCCGACAGGCGCTCGGTCAGCCAGTCCAGCGCGGTGAACAGCCGGTCGTAGGCCTCGTCGTAGGCCTCCTGCGACCCGGCGAAGCCGCAGCGGTACACCCCGTTGTTGACCTCGGTGTAGACCCGCGTCATGACGTCGTCCATCTCGTCGCGCAGGTGCTCCGGGTAGAGGTCCGGGGCGCCGTCGCGGTGGTACGCCGTCCACTCGGTGGAGAGGTCGAGCGTCATCTGCGCGAAGTCGTTGGTGACGGCCTGCCCGGTGGGGACGTCGACGATGGTCGGCACCGTGATGCCGCGGTCGTAGTCGGGGAAGCGGGCGAGGAACGCCTCCTGCAGCCGCTCGTAGCCCAGCACCGGGTCGCGGCCGCCGGGGTCGAGGTCGAAGGTCCAGCTGCGCTCGTCGTGGGTCGGCCCGCACATGCCCATCGAGATGGCCTTCTCCAGGCCCAGCAGGCGGCGCACGATGACCGCCCGGTTGGCCCACGGGCAGGCGCGCGCCACCACCAGCCGGTAGCGGTCGGGTTCGACCGGCCAGCCGCCGGAGCCGTCGGCGGTGATCCGGTCGGGGATGTAGGTCGAGTCCCGGTTGTACTCGCCGCCGGTGACGTAGCCCGATCCGCTCTGCTCCTCGCTCACGGTGCCCAGCTTGATCGACGCGGCGGCCGTCCGCGCGTCAGAGGCGAGTGAGGGTCGCCTCGTCGGGCTGCCCGCCGAAGAACCGCTCGAGGACCTCGCCGAAGACGGCGGCCTCCGGCTCGGCACGGGCGAACAGGGTCATCGACGAGCGCAGCTTGAGCGCGTCCACCGGCCCGAGCACCCGGACGGCGTCGGTGGTGCCCAGGTCCAGCAGCGCCTGCGCGCACTCGACCAGCCGCGGGCCCAGCACCGGGTGGTCGAGGTAGGCCTGGGCCTCGGGCAGCCCGGAGATCGCGTAGTGCTGCGCGGCCGGGCTGCGGCCCAGGCCCGCGACCTGCGGGAAGACGAACCACATCCAGTGGCTGCGCTTGGCGCCCGCCCGCAGCTCGGCCAGCGCCTGCTCGTAGGTCCCGCCCGCCTGCGCCTGCACGAAACGGTCGAGGTCGAAGGGGTCGCTCACGCGAGCTGCGGTGTCCACCGCGGGGCCGGGTCAACCACCGCGGTGTCACCGCCGTGCCGGCCTGCCGATGAGGTGTCCGTGAGCATCGAGGGGAGCCGTGCCCGCCGCGCACGGGAACGGGGACGGCGTCGGCTCGGAGCGGCCCTGCTGGTCGGGGCGGTGCTGGGGACGACGGTCGCCTGCGGCGCGGACACACCCACGGAGGCGCGGGCCGCCACGGGCTCGCCCACCGCGACGACGCCCCCGCCGCCTCCGCCCGTGCTGTGGCCGCTGACCGGGCTGGACGGCGCGGGTGCCGACGTCGACCGGCCCGCGCTCGCGGTCAAGGTGGAGAACTCCGTCGACGCCCGACCGCAGACCGGCCTCAACGCCGCCGACATGGTGTGGGAGGAGGTCGTCGAGGGCGGCATCAGCCGCTACGTCGCCGTGTACCACTCCACCCTGCCGCCGGCGATCGGCCCCGTGCGCTCGGTGCGCCCGATGGACCCGGCCATCGCCGCGCCCCTCCACGGGCTGCTGGCCTTCTCCGGCGGCCAGGCGCCCTTCGTCGAGGCCACCCGCGCGGCCGGCCTGCAGGTGGTGGACCCCGGGACCGGTGCCGGGTTCTCCCGGGTGAGCGACCGCGTCGCGCCGCACAACACCTACGTCGACCCGACCGCGCTCCTCGGCCAGGCCGACGCCGCCCACCAGGTCCCGCCGCCGCCGCAGTTCGAGGTGGCCACGGGCCAGGAGCAGCCGACCGCGCTGACCGACGGCGCCCCGGCGGCCGCCCTGGACCTCACCCTGTCCCGGATCAGCACGCCGGGCTGGACCTGGAGCCAGCCGGACAACGCCTGGCTGCGCGACGAGGACGGCACGCCGGCGGTCGAGGCCGACGGCACCCCGCTGCGAGCGGTCAACGTCGTCGTCCTGCGGGTCGACGTCGTGGACACCCAGTACAAGGACAGCGCCCGCAACCCCGTGCCGGAGACGGTCATGGTCGGCGGGGGAGAGGCCCTGGTCGCCACCGGCGGGCGCACCGTGCCCGTCACCTGGTCGAAGGCATCCGCCGACGAGCCCGTGCGGCTCACCGGCCCCGGCGGCCAGCCGGTCCGGCTCGCGCCCGGCAGCACCTGGGTCGAGCTGGTGCCCAACGCGACGGGCTCGGTCACCCTCAGCTGACGGGCGCGCGAGCCGACCGGGGACGCCGGCGGCCGGTGGTTCCCCCGCGGGTGCTCGTGCACTGCATGCCTTCTGCACGCAGAGCACGAGCACCCGCGGGTACCCGGTCGGTCCCGTCGGGCCGTGCTCGGGCCATGCCGGCGGTGGGGGACTCCGGGGAAGCTCGTGCTCTGCGTCCTCCGCGCAGGCAGAGCACGAGCACGCGCGGGTACCCGGTCGGTCCCCGCCAGGCCCGTGCCCGGGGCGGCGCCGGGCGCTACGCCGCCGGTTCGGCGGGGACCTCGGCGGGCGGGCGGGGACGGGCGAGCGCGCCGGCCAGGAAGCCCAGCATCGTGCGGGTGAGCAGCTTGCGCGAGTCCGCGTGCCGGAAGACGTGCCCCTCGCCCTTCAGCTCCAGGTACTCCACCGGACGGTCCAGCGCGCGCAGCGCGGCCACGACCTGGTGCGCCTCGCCGATCGGCACGTTGGTGTCGTGCTCGCCGTGGACGACCAGCAGCGGGACGTCGATCCGGTGGGCCGAGGCCAGTGGCGAGATGTCCTCGAGCAGGGGGCGGTCGCGCTCGGGGTGGCCGTACTTGCTGACCGCCGCCGCGGCGATCCACGGCTCGCTGTCCCGGTAGAAGGAGAGCAGGTCGGACATGCCGCAGACGTCGACCCCCGCGGCGAACACCCCCGGCGAGAAGGCCAGCGAGGTGAGGGTGAGGTAACCGCCGTAGGAGCGGCCCGTCACCGCGATCCGCCCCGGGTCGGCGATGCCGGCCTCGACGAGGTGGTCGACCGCGGCGAGGACGTCGGCGAACGCGTCGTACCGGAGGTGCACGTCGTCGGCGTGCACGAACTCCCGGCCGAAGCCCGACGAGCCGCGGATGTTGGGCGCGAAGACGGTGATCCCGGCGGCGGCCAGCGCCTGGTGCTGCGGCGAGAAGGTGGGCCGCTCCTGGTCCTCGGGACCGCCGTGCAGGTACAGCGCGACCGGTCCGGAGGACTTCAGCCGGCTCGGCGCCCGGTACAGCCAGCCGGTCAGCGGCAGCCCGTCCCGGCCGGGAAAGGTCTCCAGCGTCGGGACGACCAGCCGCCGCCGGGGCAGGGGCGGAGCCGAGGTGACGCGGGTCCAGGCGTGCGTGGTCGTGTCCAGGTGCCACAGCTCCCGCGGGCGGGTGGGCCCCTGCACACCGAGGACCACGCTGGAGCCGTCGCGGCTGAGCACCGGGTCGGCGGCGACCAGGCCGGGCAGGCCGGTGATCGGGGTGCGCCCGCCCGTGGCGGTGTCCATCAGCTCGAGCTCGCTGCGGCCGGCGACGTTCCAGACCAGCAGGAGCAGCGTCCCGGCGTCGTCGGCGTCGATGTCCTCCAGCTCGGCGTCGTCGCGGGCCGCCAGCGTGCGCGGTTCCCCGCGCCAGCCGTTGGGCCCGAACGGCAGCCCGATCAGCTGGCGGCGCGGGAGACCGACGTCCGAGGCGAGGTAGACGTAGACCGGGCCGCGGTGGTCCTCCGGCGCGGGGCGGATGAGCGCCACCTCGGTGGACCCGGTCGCGCCGTGGGGCAGGGCGCTGAAGTCCTCGTCGGTCAGCCGGTCGACCACGGAGACGTACTGCTGCCCGCGCTGGCCGTCGCGGATGACGATGAACCGCTCCTCCAGCGAGACGTCCAGCACGTGGATCAGGTCGCCCTCGGCCAGGGGGTCCAGCCGGCCGGTCGCCGGGTCGGCCAGGTACGCCCGGGTCGGCGCCCCGGGCGTGGCGCCGGGGAAGGTGACGACGAAGCGGTGCCCGCTGCGGGTCCAGGGGCCCAGCTCCGCGTGGGTCTCGGAGTCCCCGGCCACGCGGCGGGCGTCGGTGCCGTCCGGGCGCACCACCCAGACCGCCGTCCGGACGCCGCCGTCGGTGGCCACCTCGCAGGTGAGCCAGCCGCTGTCGGCCGCCCACCGGACGGAGACGACCGGGTCGTCGGAGAGCCGGATGTGCCGCGCCGGCGGGATCGGGCCGTCGAGGACGACCTCCTGGATCCACACCTGCGGCGTCCCGGAGCGGTCGCTGATGAAGGCGACGCAGCGGCCGTCGGGGGTCATGTTGGGACCCCAGCTGCCCCACGCGTCGACGAGGTCGTCGGCGAGGGCGGCCGCGGTCTCGACGGTCGCCCGGTCCACGTCGCCCTGGGTCGTCGTCACCGTGCCTGGTCCTCCACGTTCTGCAGCCACATCCCTGGCAGCGCCCGCTGCTCCAGCGGACCGAGGCCGGGCGTCGTGCGGATGACGTCCGGCCCGCGCAGCATGCGCTCCACCCCGCCCGGCCGGAACCGGCCACGCCGATCGGTCACCGGGCCGGGGGCGCCGCGCGCCCGGCGTCCACGGTACGGGCTGCCGGGTGTCGGTCCCCCGGCACGGGGACCTGCTCCGTGCGCGGCGGCACCGGGCGTCCACGTCCCGGTGGGAAACCGCTGGTCGCGGCGTCGTCGTCCTGCCAGGCTGCCGCGGTGAGCAGGGGATGGGTGGCGTACGGACCGGCGGCCCCGGAGGGCCCCGCGCCGGTCGACGACCGGCCGCTGGAGCTGGCCGACCTGGGCAAGCTGGCGCGCCGCGGCGTCCGGGCGGTGACCCGGGCGGCGCGGGCCGACGACCGGGTCACCCTCGCCTCCCTGCTCGGCGACCACCTCGGTGACGCCGCCGGCGGGGACGTCGCCGAGGAGACCTGGCCCGCGTACGAGCACGTCAACGTGCAGGCGGGGCTGGACGCCTGGCTGGCCGCGAGCGGGCGCACCAGCGAGCTGGTCGGCATCGTCAACTTCCGGCACCGGCCCTTCGGCCTGGCCGAGCTGCTGGCCATGGCCGGCCAGCCGGCCGACCCGTTCGGTCCGCGGCCGGGCAACGCCGCCACGGTCAACCTGCCCTGCGGCCCGGACGGCGAGACCCGGCCGTGCCTGCGGTGCGCGGTGCACCTGGTCAGCGAGGACGGCGTCCGGACGGCGGTGCTCGTGCGCGCCGCCGAACCCGAGACCGGCATCGACCGGGTCTCGGTGCAGGCGCTGTCCACCGACCCGGACGCCGCGCGGGCCGCCGTCCGCGGCATCCGGGCGGCCGCCCAGCGGGAGAACGTCTTCCGCGGTCAGGTGCTCTCCTTCGACCAGGAGGTGTTCGGGCACGGTCAGACGCTGCTGCGGTTCTCCCGCCGGCCGCGGCTGGAGCCCGGGCAGCTGGTGCTCGGTGCGGACACCCTGGCCGGCATCGAGCGGCAGGTCGTCGACGTGGCCCGGCACAAGGAGCGGCTGCTCGGCGCGGGGCAGCACCTCAAGCGCGGGCTGCTGCTCTACGGCCCGCCCGGGGTCGGCAAGACCCACACCGTGCGGTACCTGATGGGCCGGCTCCCGGGCACGACCGTCGTCCAGCTGACCGGCAGCGCGATGCACCTGGTCGCCGAGGCGTGCTCGGTGGCCCGGTCGCTGCAGCCGGCGATGGTCGTGGTCGAGGACGTCGACCTGATCGCCGAGGACCGCGGCATGCACCCCGGCCAGCACCCGCTGCTGTTCCAGCTGCTCAACGAGATGGACGGCCTCGCCGAGGACGCCGACGTCGTCTTCCTGCTCACCACCAACCGCGCCGACCTCCTCGAGCCCGCCCTGGCCGCGCGCCCCGGCCGGGTCGACCAGGCCGTCGAGCTGACCCTGCCCGACCGCGACGCCCGCCGCGCGCTGTTCGACCTCTACCGCGGCGACCTCCCGATGGACGTCTCGGGCCTGGACGAGGTCCTCGACCGGACCGACGGCGTCACGGCGTCCTTCCTCAAGGAGCTGATCCGCCGGGCCGCGCTGTTCGCCGCCGAGCGGAGCGGGGACGGCGACCTCGCCGTCTCCGCCGCCGACCTGGCCGCGGCGCTGGACGAGCTGCTGGGCACCCGCAACGCGATGACCCGCACCCTGCTCGGCGCCGGCCGCGCCGTGTGACGGCGCCGCGGACCGGGACGCACGACCCTGTTGGCCCGGGCGTGTCGCGGGACGAGAATGTTCCGTCTCGGTTCCCCGGAGAGTGGGAGTGAGCCCGTGCCCGACTGGATCACCGGTGTCGCAGCGATCGCCGCCCTGCTGGTCAGCGCCATCACCGCGCTCACGCAGTACCGACTCGGACTCGAGCAGAAGGTGCTCGAGTCCCGTCAGATCGAGCTGGACGCGCACCGGGCGGCGGGTGCGGCTCCGTCGGGGGTCGATGCCGCGATCCGGTGGCGGGAGCAGGTCCTCGCGCTGCACGACCGGGGGCTCAGCCCGGAGGAGATCCGCTGGATCCTGTGCTGCGCGGACGGGGGTGCGAGCGACGAGGAGCGGAACGGGATCGTCGACGAGGTCGTCGGCAACGTGCCCCGCGTGCCGCCGGCGGGGATGGTGCCGGCCCCGACCTGCAGCGAGCACCGCCGGCTGCCGCGACCCGAGGGCCGGATGCGGGCTCTGGGGCACCAACCCCACCCGTTCGACGTCGGGCCCTCGCAGTGGCGGACGCCGGACGTCCACTCGGCGTAGGGGCCACCCCGCCGCCGGGTACCCGGAGGAGTCGTGCGCTGCGTGCGCCGGGCGTCGGCTGGGCGACGGCTCCCGGGCGGAGTGGTCCCCGGGGGAGTCGTGCTCTGCGTGCGTCGGGTACGCAGAGCACGAGCATCCGCGGAGCGACCTCAGCGGCGGCCCGCATAGAGCCGCACCGGTGCGGCCCAGCTGCGCGGCACCTCGGTCACCTCGGACAGCCCGGCGTCGCGGAGGAGGTCCAGCAGCTCGGCCGGCTGCCACGGGTGGCCGCCGCTGCGCACCGTGCGCAGGTCGGTGAGCAGCTGCCCGAGCCGGTCCGGCCCGCCGGCGAACGTGCCCGGCAGCAGCCAGCCGCCGGGGCGCAGCGCCCGGCAGGCCGCGCGCAGCACCTCGGGGACGGCGTCGCGCCGGAGGAACGGCATCGGCAGCCACACCACGTCGAAGGTGGCGTCCTCGTCGAGGGCCGCGGCGTCCTGCAGGCGCAGGTCGATCCGCTCGGTGAGCCCGGCGTCGGCGCGGTTGACCTTGGCCAGGTCCAGCGCCGGCTCAAAGACGTCGATGCCGGTGACCTGCAGGGCCGGGTACGCCTGGGCCAGCGCGATCGCCAGCCAGCCGGTGCCGGTGCCGACGTCGAGCAGCGTCGCGCCGGGGCGGGCGAGGGCTTCGGCGAGGCCGGGCAGCACCGGCTCGGCGGCGCGGACGGCGCCGGCGATGCCCATCGACAGCCGGCCGATGCTCTGCAGCAGCTGCTCGTCGACCCGGTCCCAGCCGCCGGCCCGCCCGGGGTCGTCGACCAGGTCGGCCGCCTGCCGCAGCCACGTGCGGGCCAGCCCCACCACCGGCAGCGCGGTCGCGGAGGTCACCCCGTTCCCGCCGAGGAGCTCGGCGGCGACGTCGGCGAGCACGGACCGCACCGCCGGGTCGGCCGGCAGGCCCTCGGTCTCGATGCGGACGTGGGCGGCGAGGGCGGCCAGCGCGTCGGTGGCCACGCCGAGCTCCACCGCCCGGGTCATCAGTGCGTCTGCAGCCATGGCCCGACCTCCGCGGTGGCCCCCGTTGACGGGGACGTGCCGGCCCAGCCTCCCGCCGTTCCCACGCAGGCACAACGTCCTTCGGCCCTGGTCGCGCCCCCCTCGGTGCCCGGACCCTGGGGACCTCTTCCCCCATCGAGGAGGCCGTCATGAGCCGCAGGGACATCGAGGCACTGAACGACGCGTTCGTGCAGGGCTGGGAGAAGGGCGACGCCGCGATGATCGCGTCGGTCTACGCGCCCGACGCCCGGCTCCTGCCACCGGGGGCGCCGGCGGTGTCCGGCACCGCCGCGATCGCCGACTTCTGGAAGTCGATGCTCGACCAGGGCGTCGACGGCGGGTCGCTGACCACGGTCCTGCTCGAGGAGCGCGACGACCTCGCCGTCGAGGAGGGCGAGTACCAGGTGAAGGCGGGCGGCTCGGTCGTCGACGCCGGCAAGTACGTCGTCGTCCACCGGCGGCAGCCCGACGGCTCCTGGCGTCTGTGGCGGGACATCTTCAACTCCGACCAGCCGCCGACCGGCTGACCCCGGCGGTCAGCGGGCGAGCACCGCGGGACGCCGGTCGGCCCACGGCAGCGCCTCCTCGAGCAGCGCGGCGAGCCCGAGCAGCGTCTCCTCGCCGGCGTACCGGCCGACCAGCTGGACCCCGACCGGCCACCCCTCGGGGGACGGCCGCCCGGGCACCGACACCGCGGGGGTCCCCGTGACGTTGGCCAGCGCGGTGAACGGCGCGAAGGCGAAGATCCGGTCGTACCAGCCGCGGGCGTCGAGTGTCGGGTCGTCCGCGTCCAGGTGGCCGATGGCCGTGTTCGGCGCGGCGGTCGTCGGGGTGAGCCAGGCGTCGTAGCCGGTGAGGAACCGTGCGAGCGTGCGCGTGGTCGCGTTGAAGACCCGGTCGACCGCGTACAGGTCCAGCGCGGTGAGGGTGGCGCCGTACTCGGCGCAGGCCAGCGTCGTGTGCTCGAGGACCTCGGTCGACAGCTCGACGCCCAGCGCCCCGGCCGCGCCGTACGCGCCGTCGGCCAGGAAGCTGCACCAGGCCTTGAGGTTGGCGTCGTCGAACGCGGCAACATCGACCTGCGGCGCGGCCTCCTCGACGGCGTGACCGGCGGCCTCCAGTGCCTCGGCCGCGGCCCGCACCGCGTCGACGCAGGCGGCGTCCACCGGCGCCCCGTTGGGTGCGGCGGTGCTCATCGCGATGCGCAGCGACCCGGCGGGCGGGCGTGCGGCGGCCAGGAAGGTGGTCGCCGGAGCGGGGAGCAGGTACCGGTCGCCGGGTTCGGACCCGGCGACGGCGTCGAGCAGCCCGGCCGCGTCGCGCACGGTGCGCGTGACCGCGAACTCGATGCCCAGGCCCAGCAGCGGGTCGGCGTAGTCGGGTGCGACGGAGACCCGCCCGCGGCTGGGCTTGAGGCCGACCAGCCCGGAGGCGGCGGCCGGGATGCGGATGGACCCGCCGCCGTCGTTGGCGTGCGCCACCGGCAGGGCCCGGGCGGCGACGAGCGCGGCCGACCCGCCGCTGGAGCCGCCGGGGGAGCGGGTGGTGTCCCACGGGTTGCGGGTCGGGCCGTTGGCGACCGACTCGGTGCTGGCGTTGAACCCGAACTCCGGCGTCGCGGTGAGGCCCACGGCGGCGAGGCCGGCGGCGCGGAACCGGCGCATCAGCGCGGTGTCGTACGGGTACGGGACGCCGGGTCCGAGCATCCGGCAGCCGGCCCGCTGGGGGATGCCCTCGGCGTGCAGCACGAGGTCCTTGATGGCGAACGGGACGCCGGCGAACGGGCCGTCCTCCGCTGCGTCGAGCGGCTTCTCGAACAGCTCCCCCACGAGGGCGTTGAGCTCGCCGTTCACCGACTCGACCGCGCGCTGCGCCGTCGCGTGCACCTCGGCGGCGGAGACCTGGCCGCTCCGGACCAGCTCCGCGAGCCCGGTGGCGTCGTGATCGGTGTACTCGGAGACCTCCACGGTCGCCCTCCTCGTATCGCGGCGGGCCCCTCTGCCCGCGCCCGGGCCGATGCTGGCACCGACGCGGCCGGCGGCACAGGTCCTCCGCCGTCGGTGGCCGGCCGCGCGACCGGGGCCGCGGCGGGAGGTGTTCTGCGGGGCTCCCGTCACGCCACCTCGCGGGCCAGCCGCTCGATGGGCTCGGACCAGGCCGCCGGCGCCGTCCAGACGAAGCTGTGCGCGCCGGGCACGGTCGCCAACCGGCCGTCGGGGGCGAGCTCGCTCAGCTCGCGGGCCCAGTCGACCGTGCAGATGCGGTCCTGGTCCCCGTGGAGCACCAGCACGGGGACCGGCACCTGCGGGACGACGTCCTCGAGGGCGTCGGCCAGGTGGACCCGGAGCGCGTGCCGCACCCGGCGCAGGCCGGCCCGCTGACGTTCGGGTGTGTGCTGCTCGTCGAGGCTCTTCGGCTCGAACGCGGAGTTGCGGCGCCAGGCCAGCAGGATCCGGCGGGTGCTGCGGAACCGCGGGTCCATCGTCGGGCTGGCCAGGACCAGTGCACCGACGGCCTGCGGACGGCGGACCGCGACCCGGGCCGCCACCTGGGTGCCGCTGGAGTGCCCGACCAGCACCACCCGGTCGAGGCCGCTGGCGTCCAGCCACTGCACGACGGTGTCGGCGAACTGCGGGACGTCCATCGGGTGCGGCGGCTCCCCGCTGCCGGAGAAGCCGGGGAGTTCGACCAGGTGCGCGCGGGTCCACCTGCCGAGCTCGCACAGGGCCGGCTGGAGGTAGTTGGCCACCGCCAGGCCCGGGACGACGACCACCTCGGGGACCCCCACGCGCGGCGTCCCCACGACCCGGCTGCGCACGACGCCCCAGGTCGTGGGCTGGGACGACAGGGTGACGTCGGGCGGCACGGAGGCCGGCATGGCCCGACGCTAGCAACGCGTGCCGGTGCGCGGGGGCGGCGTTGCTGGTTGACTGCGGCGCGAGCCCAGGCGTTGGGGTCGACCCGAGGGGGGATCGCCGTGGCGACGACCGTCGCGACCACGTCCAAGCAGTCGATGGCGAGGGCGCTCGGCGCCGCGGGCGCGGCCTTCGGGCTCGCGAGCGTCCTCGCGCCGCGGGCGGTGGCCCGGTCCTACGGCGTACCGGTCACGCCGGCCGGCCTGCAGCTGCAGCGGCTGTTCGGCAGCCGGGCGCTGGCCGTCGCCCTCCTGGCGCTGACGGCGCGCACCGACGAGGAGGTCGACCGCGGCCTGGCCGTGGTGGCCGCCACGAACGCGCTCGACGTGCTGACCGCGCTGGGTGCGGCCCGCGGGGCCGGGCGGGCCACCTCGGTGCGGGCGATCGGCAGCTCGCTGGCCTACGGCGCGGCCGCGCTGGCGATCCGCTCGATGCGGGACTGACCGCCCCTTCGGTCGGTCGCCGCGTCCGGCGTCCTCGGGCCCAGCGCCCGACACCGTCCCGGACCGGCGAACCGATCCGGGACGGTGCGTGGCGGAGGCCTACCGACGGGGGATGTCGGCGACGAGCTCCTCGGCGGCCTTGCACGCCGCGAGCTGGTGGTCCTCGACCTCCCGCCGTCCGTACATGTTCTGCACGAGGGGGAGGAACGGGTCCGCGATGGGCTCGACGCCGGCCAGTGCCGCGATCGTCACGGCTCCGCAGACGGCGACGTAGTGGATGCTGTAGCCGCCTTCCTGGACCATGACCAGCTTCCCGGAGCAGATCTCCTCGGCTGCTTCCTTGACCCGCTCGGTCAGCGTCCGGAAGCCCTCGGCCGAGACCATCGTGCGGGACAGCGGGTCCAGGATGCTGGGGTCGAAGCCGCAGGCCACGAGGATGAGGTCCGGCGCGAACGCACGCAGGGCCGGGACGACGACGGAGTCCATCGCCTGCACGTAGCCGCCGTCCCCCGTCCCGGGCGGGAGCGGGATGTTGAGGTTGGTGTTGACCCCGGCTCCGCCGCCCCGCTCGCTGGTGAACCCCTGGTCAGTGGGGTACACGCGGTCCTGGTGGAGCGAGATGGTGAGGACGCTCGGGTCCTCCCAGAAGATCGACTGGGTGCCGTTCCCGTGGTGCACGTCCCAGTCGACGATGGCGATGCGCTCCACGCCGAGCACCTCACGAGCGTGCGTGGCCGCGATCGCGATGTTGTTGAAGACGCAGAACCCCATCCCCCGCTCGGCGATCGCGTGGTGACCGCACGGGTTGACCAGTGCGAAGCCGTTGTCGACGGTGCCGTCCACGACGGCGTCGACCATGGCGATCGCGCCACCGGCAGCCAGCGCCGCGATCTCGTAGCCGCCCTTGCCGAACGGGGAGATGCCGTCGCCGGCGTCGCCGCCCTTGGGCAGCTGGCTCTCCGCGACGATCCGGTCGTGGTGCTCGGCCGTGTGCACCCGCAGGATCTCCTCGCGGGTGGCCGGGCGCGGCGGGACCCGCCGCAGGTGCTCGAGGAGGCCGCTGACCTCCACCAGCTCGTTCATCCGCCGCTTGTTGTCCGCGTGGGCGAAGTGGTGGCCGACCGGCTGCAGCCCGGCCGCCGGGTCGGCGGGGGCAAGTGACCCGCTGCCGGTGTCGTTCCAGCCGTACAGCGGATGCCACAGGTAACCCGTTGTCATGGTGTCCTCTCGTTCGTCGCGGGACGCGCTGCCTCGGGTGAGGACAGCGCGGTCCGCGGTACCGGTCCGGAGTGGGGCGGACCGGGGGTTCGGGGGGTGTGCGCGTGTGTGCAGCGCGGGCCGTCGGCCGGCCGCGGGTGTCCTCGTCAGCGCCGGAGCGCGGCGGCTCCGGCGAGGGCGAGCTGGGCGGTGACCAGCACCAGCCCGAGCCACATCAGCGGCCCGGCGGGATGGTGGTGTCCCGCCTCGGCGAGCATCTGCCCGTGCAGGGCGAGCATCGCGGCGTCCACCGCGGCGGTCAGGCCCCACACCGAACCGCTCGGTGACCGCCACAGGTGCCACGCGCAGGGCAGGCAGACCGCCGCCATGGCGACCATCGCCAGGGACCCCAGCGACGAGCCGTCGAGCAGCAGCAGGTGCACCACCAGCGAGGCCAGCGCGAGCCCCGCCGCTCCCCGTCCGAGCCCGGGAGCCCGGACGGGGGCGACGACGACCGTCGTCACGAGCAGGAGCCGGGCTCGGCGGCGCAGTGGGACGAGGCCGACTTCGGCGTCCCCAGGGCGGGGTTGCGGTCGAAGAAGCCGACCGGCTTGAGGGTGAAGCCGGAGTAGTCGGTCGGCATCACCGGCCAGTCCTCGGGGCGCGGGAAGTGGGTCAGCCCGAAGGTGTGCCACAGGACCACGTCGGTGTCCTCGATCGGGGCGTCGTCCGCGACGAACGCGGGCAGGCCCCCGTCTCCGGGGTGCTGGTTGACGAAGTCGCCGGCCGGGTACCGCTCGGCCGGGTCGTAGGCGGTGACCCACAGGCTCTTGGTCGAGAAGTTCGCCCGCTTGTTGATCGACGAGGAGTCGTCGGCCAGCAGGACGGGGGAGTTCTCCGGGTGGAGCGCGTAGCCCACCGGCTGGCCGAGCCGGTTGGTCTTGCCCGGGTTCACGACGTGCCAGGTCCGCCCGACGGTGGCGTCGGTGACCCGGGCCGCCTGGGCCTCGGTGGTCAGCGGCGTCATGGAGCGGGTGAACGCGTTGCCGTACGGGTTGCGCGCGCTCACCGGCTCCCGGACGGCGTCCACCTCGTAGACGGTGTTCGCCACGCCGTCCACCGCCATGTCCAGCCGCGCGGAGAACAGGTGCTGGTGGAACGGCGCGCCCAGGCCCGGGGCGATCTCGGTGGCGTAGGGGTGCTCGTCGCCGCGGTAGGAGGACGTGAAGACGATGCCGGTCGCCTTGGACTCCAGCTGGATGGTGCCGTCGAGGTAGAGGTACCAGTAGAAGCCGTAGTCGTAGTTGCCGATGGTGGTGAAGAAGCTGATCACCAGGCGCCGCGACCGCCGGGTCTCCACCATGCCGTTGAACATGTCGGTGTGCTTCCAGCCGACGCCGTAGTCCTCCTCGTGGAGGCAGATGGCGTTGCGGATGGTGCGCGGGGCGCCGTCCTCGTCGGCGATGGTGGCGTCGAAGTAGTGGATCTCGCCGAGGCAGTCGCAGCCCAGCTCCAGCGAGTTCGTGTACCGGGCGAAGAGGTACTCGCCGGTGTCGAAGTAGTTCTGCCAGAACCGCACCGGTGAGGGGTCGGCGTAGGGCACCACCATCTCGGCGATGGAGGCCCGGTGGACCACCGAGCGCCCGTCGATGGACAGCTGGTTGAGCACCAGTCCCTCACGGGCGTCGAACCCGACGCGGAACTCCCAGCCGGCCCAGCGCACGACGTCGTCCTCGACGGTGAAGCTCGGCCCCTCGGGCTGGGTGATCTCGATCGGCGTGAGGTCGCGCACCGGCGAGGGGTGCACGTCGGGGGTCAGGTCGGCCCGCTCGGCCGGGACGGGGAGGTCGTAGTGGTCCTGGACGTCGGTGGCCACGCCGCGGGTGACGTCGACGAACGCGACGACGCCGTCCACCGGGTGCGCCCACGGCAGGTCGGTCGGGTCGGCCTGGTGGAAGCCGAGCACGCGGACGATGCGGTGGCCGTACTCGTCCTCGAAGTAGGAGCCGGCCGACAGCGGCACCGACCGGACGTTCGCGACGTCCAGCCCTCGCTTGGCCATGGCGGCGACCCAGCGCTCGTCGGCGGCCAGGATCGGCTCGATCGCCTCGAACTCGGCGTCGAGGATCGGCACCTGTCCGTCGGCGAGCGCGTCGATGACCGCGACCCGGAGGACCTCGCCGCCGGTGAGGGAGACGGTCAGGTCGCTGCCGTTGCCGGTGGCGCGGTCGAGCAGCAGCACGCGGACGCGCCGCTCGACCGGGTCGCCGGGGGACCAGTCCAGGACGACGGACTTGTGCGGCTCCTCCAGCCCGACGTAGACGAACTTCGTCTGCTCGCCGACCAGGCCGGCCTCGCGGACGATCTCGCTCGCCGCGGTGATCTCCTCCGCGGTGAGCCGGGCCAGCGGGTGCGTGGCCGTGGTGACGGGGGCGGTGATGGTCACGGTTCTCCTCGGTTGGGTGGTGCGGTTCAGTCGGAGAGGGCGGCGGCGCCGGGGCGGGCCTTGGCGAGCACCGGCCCGGCGAGCAGGGCGGCGAGCAGCAGGACGCCGGCGCCGACGCCGAGCGCGGTGGAGCCGCCCATGAGCAGCGGCAGGTTCTGGACGAGGACGACGAGGACGGCGGCCAGCCCGAGGAAGCCCAGCGACGGGGCGATCAGCGTCTGCCAGGGCCGGGTGTCGACCTTGGTGCGGCGGAAGAAGACCAGCACCGCCGCGCAGGTGAGCAGCATCAGGCCGACGATGCCGACGGTCGCGATCCCCGAGAGCCAGGTGAAGACCTCGAGCACCGGGTCCAGCCCGGCGATCGCGCAGATCGCCATGAGGACGACGCTGACCACGGTCTGGGTGAGCGACGCCGAGCTCGGGGAGGCGTGCCGGGTGTGGGCGTTGCCGAGCCCGCTGTGCAGCACGCCGGTGTTGCCCAGGTTGAAGTAGTAGCGGGCCAGCACGTTGTGGAAGCTCAGCGCGCAGGCGAACAGGCTGGTGACGAGCAGGACGTTGAGGACGTCCGCCGCGATCGTGCCCAGGTGGAGCTCGGTGGTCTCGACCACCATCGAGCCCGGGTCGGCGGCGGCCCGCTCCAGGGCGGCGGTGTCGCCCCAGGCGCTGACCACCACCCAGCTGGAGACGGCGTAGAAGACGCCGATGATCGCCAGCGACAGGTAGGTGGCCCGCGGGATCGTCTTCTCGGGCTCGCGGGCCTCGTCGCGGAAGACCGCCGTCGCCTCGAAGCCGATGAACCCGGCGATGGCGAACATCAGGCCGAGCGCCGGCGAGCCGGAGGTGATCTGCGACAGGTCGACGATCCCGCTGGAGAGCCCCTCGTCGCCGCCGCCCCGGGCCACGACCGCGACGTCGAGGACGACGACGATCGCCACCTCGGCGACCAGCAGCAGGCCGAGCACCTTGCTGGACAGGTCGATGTGCCGGTAGCCCAGGACGCCGATCGCGGCGATGACGACCATCGTCCAGACCCACCAGGGCGGGGAGGCGATGCCGTAGCGGCCCAGCAGGTCGCCGATCGCCTGGCCGATGAAGCCGAAGACGGCGCCCTGGATGGTGACGTAGGTGAGCAGGGCGAGCATCGCCGCACCCAGGCCGGTGCCGCGGCCCAGCCCGCGGGAGACGTAGCTGTAGAAGGCGCCGGCCTGCGGCACGTGCGGGGTCATGGCCACGAAGCCGACGGCGAAGAACAGCAGGATCACCGCGCTGATCGCGTAGCTGGCGGGGTAGCCCGCGCCGTTGCCGGCGACGATGCCGATCGGCACCGAGCCGGCGATGACGGTGAGCGGGGCCGCGGCCGCCACGACCATGAAGATGATCGCGCCGACGCCCAGCGAGCCGGACAGGCTGCGGGCGACGGACTCGGGGACGCGCGGTTGGGCCTCGGCTGCCGGGGGCAGTCCCGAGGCGGGCGGGTCGGAGATGGCCATCGGTTCTCCAGGGGCGGGTGGCACCCGGTCGGCGCCGTTCGTCCGACGACCCTCGCCGCGCCGGTTTGCCCCCGCGTTCCTGCCACCTGACGTTTCGCGGCGTGCCGAGTGGCGGCCGCGACGGCGTCTTTCTCATTCGGGGTGCGGATCCGGGTGTCGCGGCCTGTAACACCCCTGCAACCGGTGGCTGCCTACGCTCCGGCGGTTTCCCCCCGTGCACCCCGGAGGCCGCGCCATGCCCCTCGCGATCCTGGCCCGGGTCTCGCCCGTCGCCGGGCTGCGCCGCCGGCGGCTGTCGTTCCTCGAGGTGCTGGCGCAGTCGGTGAGTGCGCTGGCCCCCTCGGCGGCGATGGTGACCGTGCCCTCGCTGGTGCTGGTGCAGAGCGGTGCGGCCACCCTGCCCGCCCTCGGCGCCGCCACCGCGCTGGTGCTGCTCGTCGGCTGGTGCGTGTCGCTGTTCGCCCAGCGGATGGCCGCCGTCGGCGGGGTCTACAGCTACACGGCCAAGGGGCTCGGGCCCTCGGGGGCGCTGCTCGGCGGGTGGTCGTTGGCCATCGGCTACGCGGCGGTGTCGATGTCGGCGCTGGTGGGCGCTGCGCTGTACCTGGCAGCGCTGCTCGGGCTGCCCGCGTCGTCGGTGGCGCCGCTCGTGCTGCTGCTCGGTGGGCTGGCCGGCTGGTGCACGGTGCGCGGCATCCAGCTCTCGGCGCGGCTGGCACTGGTGCTGGAGGTCGTGTCGATCGCCCTGGTGCTCGTCGTCCTCGGGGTGCTGCTGGCCGCGTCGCCGTCGTCCGGGCCCGGGTCCGCGGCCCCCGTCGTGGACGGCGCCGTCGGCTGGGGCGGGATCGCGATCGGCGTGGTCCTCGGGGTCACCGGTTTCATGGGCTTCGAGAGCGCCGGGACCCTCGGCGTCGAGGCGCAGCGGCCGCTGGTGTCGGTGCCGCGTGCGGTCCGCTGGACGCCGGCCGTGGCGGGTGCCCTGTTCCTGGTCGCGGCGGTCGCGCAGGTCGTGCTGCTCCGGCGCTCGCCACTCGACGTGCTGCTCGGCCCGGTGCCGGTGGCGGAGATGGCCGACCCGGTGGGCTGGGTCGTCCGCCTGCTGGACGTCGGCATCGCGGCGTCGTTCTTCGCCTGCGTGACGGGGTCGACCAACGCCCTGGCGCGGGTGCTGTTCTCCATGGGGCGGGAGGGCGTGCTGCCCCGTGCACTCGGCCGCACCCACGCCCGCTTCGGCACACCGCACGTCGCGCTGCTCGCCGTCCTGCCGGTGCTCGTGGCGGTGCCGGTGGTGCTGCTGCTGGCCGGTGCCGCGGGCCGGGACGTGCTCGCCGGCACCCTCACCGTCTCCGCCTTCGGCTACGTCCTGGCCTACGTGCTGGTGTCACTGGCCGCGCCGCTGTTCCTCTCGCGGATCGGCGAGCTGACCCGCGGACCGCTGGTGGGCGGACTGCTCGCGGCCGGCCTGTGGCTGGTCGTGCTGGTCGTGGCGCTGAGCGGGACGTCGCTGGCCGGCGGGCGTGCGCTGACCGTCGTGTACCTCGGGCTGCTGGCCGTCGGCGTGGCCTGGTGGCTGTGGCTGCGGGCCCGCCGGCCGGCACAGCTGGCGGCGGTCGGCGTCTACGACGAGCCGACGGTGGACAGCGTGCTCCCCGGGTCGCTGTGACCGCTGAGGGACTGTCCGGCCGCCAGCCGAAGGCGGTGCAGAACGCGCTGGCGGTGCTGGAGGCGGTGGCGTCGGCCGGGGCGGGGGTGACCGCCCAGGAGGTGGCGACCTCCCTCGGGATGCCGCCCGCGACGGTGTACCGGCTGCTCAACCTGCTGGTCGGCGAGGAGTACATCGTCCGGCTGCCCGACCTGCGCGGGTTCGCCCTGGGCCGGAAGGTGGCCGGGCTGGCCGGGGCGATCGCGCCGGTGCGGGTGCCGTCGGCGGCACGTGCGGTGGTGGCGGGGCTGCGCGACCGGGTGCGGGCCGGGGTGCACCTGGTGCTCTACACGGCGACGTCCCTGCGGGTGGCCGACGAGGACCCGGACCTCCCGCTCGCCTCGGTCCTCCTGGTGGAGCGGCACCTGCACGCCACGGCGGCCGGCCGGCTGCTGCTGGCCGAGCAGCCGGAGTGGCGCGAGCTGCTGGCGCCGTCCCGGCTGCTGCGGGTGACGCCGTCGACGGTGGCTGCTGCGGACGCGCTCGACGCCTGCCTGTCCGACGTCCGCCGCCAGGGCTGGGCCGGTCAGGCGGGGGAGCTGCACGAGGGGACGGCGTGCCTCGCCGCGCCCGTGCGGTCGGCCGACGGGGAGCTGGTCGCCGGAGTGGTGGTGACGTCGGTGCGTGGGACGGTTCCGGCGGAGCACCTGCCGGCCGCGGTCGCGTGTGCCGCGGAACTCGCGCCGCTGCTGGCGTGAGAGACCGGCCGGCCGGGCGTTGCCCGGGGCATCTCCGCCGGGTGGTCGGCGGGGGCACCTTCCTCCCCGGATCCTCGTGCTCTGCCTACCTCTCGCATGCAGTGCACGATCGTCCGCGGGGCACCGTCCCTCGCTGGACGCTCGTGCTCTGCCCACGCCTCGCATGCAGAGCACGAGCGTCCGCAGGGGCAGGGTCCCGCCCGGACCTTCGTGCTCTGCGTACCCGGGGCATGCAGAGCTCGAGCGTCGGAGGAGGACAGGTGCTGCCCCGGGCGACCGGGCCCGGTCAGACGGTCTCGGGCACCCGCAGGTGGGCGATGGCGAGGTCCATCTCGGCGACGTCGACGATCTTGGCGCCCATGGCCCGGGCGAACTGCTCGCGCAGCGACCGTGCGTGCCGGCGCACCAGACCCAGGGCCTCGCGGCTCTCGAAGCTGGTGACGCTCACCGTCCGGCCCTGCTTCCGGTCGACCAGCATGCTCAGGCTGCAGAAGCCGGGCAGCTCCTGGAGCTTGGGCATCAGGTTGCTCCGGTAGGCCTCGAGCAGGTCGTCCACGTGGTTGTTCGGGATGCGGGCCCAGGTGACCTGCGCGCCGGCGCCGTCTCCGGACGGGCGGTCGCGGTGGAGGATCGCGATCTCCCACTGGGCGACGTCGGCGTGGGAGCCGCCGAGCACCTGCAGGAGGCGCTCCTGGACGGTGCGGTCCTCGTCGGCGGTGGCGCGCATGGCCCGCTCGTCGGCCCACGCCGTCGCGACGACGCAGCGGCCGCCGTCGTGGTCGGCGAGCACGGAGAGGCCGACGCAGCCCTCGGTCTGAGAGACGCGGGGCAGCACCTCGTCGCGCAGGTAGGTGACGCCGTCGGAGATGGTGTCGGGGTTGCCTCGGATGCTGGTGGATCGCGCGTACAAGCGGTCGCTCCTCCCGGTGTGGCGGCGCCCCTGGGGCCCTGTGATGGCGCTCACCTTCCCGCCCACCGTTCGGAGCGGCAAGCCGTCAGGCGGTGCCCTCCGCGACGATCAGGTCCGCGACCGCCTGGGGACGGGTCGAGCAGTCGTCGTCCGAGGCCGGCTGGTCGGCGGCGAGGCCGGTCAGGCCGAGGTCCTCGACCGGCTTGAACCCGCGGGCCTCGATGTGCCGCGGCACCCGGTTCTGCGCGTTGATGACGTGCGAGCGGGACAGCCAGCCCAGCCCGTCCTCGACGTCGAAGTCCAGTCCGCCGCCGGGAGCGCGGCGGACGTGGCCGGGGGAGGGCAGCAGGCCGACGATCTGCACGGCCTGGGCGACCGGGAGCTCCTGCGGCGGGGTGTCGAAGTAGTACCAGCTGGCGGCGCAGACGCCGTAGAGGGCCGGCCCGAACTGGGCGTAGTTGACGTAGAGCTCGAGGATCCGGCGGGTGTCGAGCAGGTAGGCGACCTCCATGGACAGGCCCGCCTCGACCGCCTTGCGCCAGGCGCTCATCTCCTGGTTGAGGAACAGGTTCTTCGCGACCTGCTGAGGGATGGTCGAACCCGACGGGTCCTCCTCGCCGGCGAGGTGGGCCTGCGCGCGGGCCATCAGCTCGTCCCACTCGAAGGCGCCGGAGCGGTAGGGGAGCTGGGCGTCCTCGTGCGCGACGACCGCGGCGAGGAAGTTGCGCGAGACGTGCTCGATCGGGACCGACTGCTGGACCACGTCGCCGGGGTTGGCGGCCATGAAGGCGGTGGTCGGCGGGTCGATCCAGCGCAGCGACAGGATCAGCAGCGCCTGGACGACGGCGACGACGGCGAGCACGCGGGTGATGCGCCGGACGAGCCCCCGCCCTCGCCAGGGCCCCCGCCCGCGCCAGGGCGCCCGCCCCCGCCGGGGCTCACGATCGAGGCGCTCGGGCCGGCTGCTCGGCTCCGGCACGACGCGCTGCCACGGCCGGCGCCGCGGGCGCTCGGTCTCGGGCGCCGGGGCGTACGGGCCGGGGACCGCGGCGTCGTCCCCGGGGTACCGGGGGTCGGGCATCCACGGGTCGTCGGGGACCCAGCTCGGCTGCGAGCTGCGGATGCGGCGGAAACGTGCGGTGGGCCGGCGGTCCGGCGGGACGTGGGCCATGGGCCTGGAGAACTCCCTGGTCGACGAACCGTCATCGTACGACTACAGACGGTCGTGCCGGGGTGACACCGCTGACTTCCGGGCCGGCGTGCGGTCTGACCCTGCATGCGAATGACGCAGCTGGACCTCGGTCCGCAGGCGGAGGTCGTCAAGCGGGTGGTCGTCGGCATCCGCGACGACCAGCTCGGCGCGCCGACGCCCTGCGACATCCCGGTGGCCGCCGTCCTCGACCACCTGGCGGGCCTGACCCTGGCGTTCCGGATGGCGGCGGAGAAGACGCCGCTGCCGGGCGCTCCGGAGCCGTCCGCGGACGACCTGGCGCCGGACTGGCGCACGCGGATCCCCGCGCAGCTCGACGAGCTGGTGGCCGCGTGGCGCCGTCCGCAGGCCTGGGAGGGGACCGCCGAGGCGGGCGGGGTCACCATGCCGGCGCACGTCGCGGCGGCCGTGGCGCTCGACGAGGTGCTGGTGCACGGCTGGGACCTCGCCGTCGCCACCGGCCAGGACTACGCGGCCGACCCGTCGTCGGTGGAGGCGGCCACGGGCTTCGCCGAGCAGGTCGCGGCCGGTCCGGTGCAGCCGGGGTTGTTCGGCCCGCCGGTGCCCGTGCCGGACGACGCCTCTCCGCTGCACCGGCTGCTCGGCTTCACCGGCCGCGACTCGGACTGGCGCCCGACGGCCTAGGGCGGGACGTCGTCCTCTTCAGGTGTGCCCGCCCCGGTGGGAGCCTGCTCGCACCGTGACCACGGCAGGGTCGCGCGAGTGGCCCTCCCGGGACGGAGGAGGCACCCGATGGGCCAGATGTACGTGCAGCGCTTCGTCTACCGCGACGGCGTCAGCAAGGCAGAGATCGACGCGGCGTGGGCCGAGGGGTTCCGGTCGTTCGCGAAGTCCGGCAACTGGGGCGGGGTGGAGCGCGGAGTGACGCACCACAGGACCTGGGGCACCAGTTGGGGTGGCTACATCCTCGTCGAGGTGGACGACCCCGAGGCGTTCGTCGCGTACCAGACGCACCACCTGCAGAACTACGGGCACGCGGTCCACATCACGTTCGAGCCGGTGTACGACATGGACGAGGTGTTCGCGAGCACGGTCGCCGCCGCGCGGTGACCCGGCTCAGAACCCGAGGTCGGCGGCGAGGTGTGACTCGGGGACGTGGACGACGGCGTCGAACGCGTCGACCACCGGCGTGACGAGGTGGTCGGCGTCCAGGCGGATGCGGTCGGGGCCGGAGCCGTCGCCGCGGGCGGGGCGCAGGTCGGCGAGCGCGAGGCCGGCACCGGCGAGGGCCGCCTCGATGCTGCCGGGCTCGGGCGGGCCGAGGGCGGTGTCCTCGACCCGGAAGCCGTCGGGGCCGACGTCCGCGTCGGGGTACAACGCCGCCGTCCGCCCGCCGCCGCTGGTCAGCGCGACGGCGACGTAGTCCGCGCCGAGCGCCTGGTCCAGGTGCAGGCCCATCGGCAGCACCTGGAGCTCGCCGCCGTAGACGACCGGGGTGCGCTGGATGTGCGCGTTGTGCGCCATGAGGACGACGCGGTCGCCGGGGCCGAGACGGTCGAGCCACCAGCCGACGGTGGCGGCCATGTACCGCTCGCGCGAGGTCCCGGCCGCGGGCAGCCCGGTCCCGGCGACGGCGCCGGCGATCGCGCGCAGCTGGCAGTCGGCGGCGCGGGCACCCTCCAGCCGCCACCGGGCCACGTCGTACGCGGCTCGCCCGCCGACATCGACGTAGGTCGGGGTGAGGGCGTCGAGGCGGTCGGCCAGCCGGCTGACGGCGGCGGTCAGCGCGTCCTGCCGGGCCGGGGCCAGCTCGAGGTAGGCCGGAGCCGCCTGGGCCTGGGTCCGTCCGGCGATGCCGGTGGCGATCTCGACGGCGGGGTCGAGCAGCCGGCGGGCGTCGGGGTCCACCGCGTCGAGGTACTCGGCGAGCGGGTGCAGCGAGGGCAGCAGGGAGCCGGCCGCGGAGGGGACGTCGATCCCGGCGAACCGCGCCGCGGGAGCGTGCCTGCGGAGCCAGTGGAACATCGCGCGCACCTCGGCGGGCCGCGCCGTGCCGGCGGGGATGCACTCCTCGGCGAGTGCGGGCAGCTCGTCGTCCGGACGGTCGCCCTGCACCCAGTCTTCGAGGGCGAACCCCTCGCTGAACCCGGACTCGTAGGCCAGCATGGTGAACCCGCACCGCTCGACGAGGAAGCGGAGCACGCGGTGGCGCGCCTGAGCGAACTCGCTGGTGTAGTGGGCGTTCTCCCCGAGGGCGACCACGTGGGCCGCGCCGATCACCTCGCGCAGCGGCTCGAGGTCGTCGAGGGAGGCGTCCGGATCGAGGCCCGCGAGCTCGGAGGTGCGGAACGTCATGGCCCCGGACGCTAGGAACCCGACGGCCGGGCGCGCGCGCCGGTTTCCGACGACCGAGCCGGCCGGGGTCAGCGGATGGCGAAGTAGACCCGGTCCTCGTCGTCGAAGGACACCAGCGGCTCGATGAACAGCACGCCCCCGTCGATGGCCGACGGCGGCACGTCCATGCAGACCTGGTAGGACGCCGACCCGCCCGGGTTGAGCGTCGGTGCGTCGATGGCGTCGTTGGGCAGGATCGCTCCGCAGTCGCCGTCGGAGTACTGCCGCGCGTCGGTCCCGTTGAAGACGTACGACAGGTCCCAGAAGGTCTTGCCCTCGTCGTCGCCGACGTACTGAGCGTCCACCTCGACGACGACGTAGCGCCCGGACGGCGGGTCGTTGAACGCGTTGGCGTCCTCGACGACTGCGTCGCCGTCGAGGTCCACCGAGGTCACCGCGACGAGGTAGTCCCCGACGGCTGCGCGCTGCCCGAGCGGCACGGGCCCTCCCGCGGCGCCCGACTGGCCGGCGGGGCCCGAGGTCGAGGAGCGCGGTGCCTCGGACGTCGTCTGCGGGGCCGGAGCGGCGGCGGGCGGCAGCGACTCCGTGTCGACCGCGCGCGAGCCGCCCGACGTGACCAGGACGATGACGGCGGCCAGGACGGCGACCAGCGCGGTCAGCCCGCCGATCACGAGCGGCACCGACACCCGCGAGTCCGGCTGCGGCGCAGGCTGGGGGACACCCGGTCCGAGGAAGGGGTACTGCGGCTGGCCGGCGTACGGCTGATGGCCGGTCCAGGGCTGCGGCGGTCCGCCTCGCCAGGGGCCCGACTCGAACCCGGACTGATCCGACACTCTCCGCACCCCCGTTTGGTCTTCCTCGAGGGCGGACGCTAACGGCCGAGCCCGCGGTGACGGGGGAAGACGAGACTCCGCGTGCTCCGATGGAGGGAGCCGCCGCGGTCGAAGCGGGCCCCGCCTCAGCCGACGACGAAGGCGCTCACCTGTGGACCGTCGCCGTCGATGCAGGCGCCGGTCACGACCACCGCCCGGCCGTCGCCGGCGGGCGCCACGGCGCCGAGGACCGCGGTGCCGTCGCAGATCCGCATCGCGCCGACCCGCTCGCCGGAGTCGAGGTCCACCGTGACCAGCTCCGCCGGGTACTGCAGGTCGGCCAGCGGCACGGAGGCGGTGCGGCCGTCCGGGGAGACGGCGAGGTCGAGGGCGGAGTCGCCGGCGCCGTCGAGGTCGGTGGAGGTGCGCAGCTCGCCGTCCACCACGGTGACCAGCCGCCCGACGGCGCGGGCCACGCCGAGGTGCACGGTGGCGACGGCGGTGCCGTCCTCGGTGACCTGGAGCGCGGCGGGGGAACTGGGCCGCTCGGGGACGAGCTCGACCGGCGCGCCGTCGGGCCGCAGGTCGGCGCCGTAGAAGGCAAGCGCGGCACCGGTGCCACCGGCCGGGCGGTCGACGGTGAGCAGCGCGGCGAGCCGGCCGTCTGGTGTGGTCGCGAGCCGGGTGGCGGGCGCCGGCGCCGTCCGGACGCCGGCGCCGGTCGCGACGTCGACGGCTCGCAGCAGACCGTCCCCGGCCAGGTACAGCGTCGAGCCGTCGAGGACGGCGGCGTCGGGCGGTCCGCCGTCGAGGGGTGTGATGGCCGGCTGCCCGGTCGGTGGGACGGTCACCAGGTCCTCCCCGGCGACGACCGCCGTGCCGTCAGGACCGATCGCGAGGCGGGACTGCGGCGGGACGGCGGGGACGGGGATCGCCGTCGCGGTGGCCGGGCCGTCCTCGCCGGGGGTGATCCCCACCAGCCAGCTGGAGTCCGCGTCGCCGACGAGCGCGACCGGCACGCCGTCCGGTCCGGGCGCGAGGTCGTACAGGCGGACGTCAGCGCCCACAGCGGTGTCCAGGTCGAGCGTGGCCAGGACGGTGGGCGCGGGGACCGGGGGATCGGGGACCCCGCCCGTGCAGCCGGCCGCGAGCAGGGCGAACGCGAGCGCCGCGGCGGTGCGGCGGCAGGCGGGCATGTCGGCTCCGGGCGACGGGGAGCCCGAGCCTGCGCCGCGCGGATGGGCGGCGCAACCGCCGATCCGCCGGCCGACCGGCGGATCGTCACCCGCGCGGATGACCTCGTGGTCGCCGCTCGTCCGAGAGGCCCGGCCGGCCCCTAGCCTCGCGGGGTTCTCAGCGGGGCGAGTGACGAGGGACGGATGTGGCAGGAGGTCTGACGGGCGCAGGGCTGGGAAAGGTCCTGGCGGGAATCGCGGTGGGCGCGACGGTGGCGACCGGGATCGCCATCGCGTCCAGTGACGACGGCACGACCGCGACGGTCACCCACGTCGTCGACGGGGACACCATCGACGTCTCCTACGACGGGGCCGAGCACCGGGTCCGGCTGCTCAACGTCGACACCCCGGAGTCGGTCGACCCGGAGGAACCCGTCGAGTGCATGGGCCCCGAGGCGACCGCCTTCTTGCGGGACCGCCTGCCGGTCGGCACCGAGGTCCGGCTCGAGTACGACGAGGAGCGGCTGGACGGCTACGACCGCGAGCTCGCGGGCGTCTTCCTCGGCGACGCGCTGGTCAACGCCGAGATCGCCCGGGCCGGCCTCGGGGTCGCCATGTCCGTCGGGGACAACACCCGCTTCCACGCCGAGGTCCAGGCGGCCGAGGAGGAGGCCCGCTCCCTGGGACGGGGCCTCTTCTCCGAGGAGTTGACCTGCACCGTCCCGGCCCGGGTGGCGCAACTGGAGGCGACGGCGGCCACCGTGGCCGGTGCCGAGCCGGCGCAGGGCGCCGGGCTCGAGGCGATCGAGGCCCACGCCACGGAGCTCGCGGAGGTGGCCGCCGCCGCGACGACGCTCATCGGGTTCCTCGACGGCGACCGGCGGGTCTTCCCGCTCGCTGCGTTCGACGCGGTCGAGATCACCCGGCTGCGCGCCCGGGTGGACGACGTCGACCGTCGGGTCCGCGCCGCCCAGAGCCGGAACCAGGCCGCCCGCGCCGTCGAGGAGTCGCGCCTGGAGGCGGAGCGGCAGGCCGCTGAGGAGGCAGCGCGACAGGCGGCGGAGGCGGAAGCGCGCCGGGCCGCGGAGGAGGCGGCCCGGCAGGCCGCGGAGACCGAGCGCACACGGTCCTCGGGGGACTCCGGCTCGACGGGGTCGGGATCGGCCGGGTCGAGGTCGTCCTCCGGCGGGTCCGGTTCGTCGTCGTCCGGGAGTTCGTCGTCCGGGGGCTCGTCGTCGGGGGGCTCGTCGTCCGGGGGCTCGTCGTCCGGGGGGTCGGGGTCCGGCTCGTCCGGCGGCGGATCCGGGCCCTCCGGCAGCGGGTCCGGGCCCTCGGGCGGCGGGTCAGGGTCCGGGTCCTCCGGCGGTGGCTCCTCCGGCGGTGGCTCCCCCGGCGGGTACGACGGCTACACCGGCTGCCGGGCGTACGGCCCCGGAGGCACGTCGATCGACGAGAAGGGCCGTCCCTACACCAAGATCGACTGCACGACGAAGCAGCCCATCGGGTGACGCGCGCGGTCACCTCCCGCAGAGCTGGGGGAGCGGCGTGTCACCGTCAGCTCTCCGCCGGAGCCGCGCCAGGGCCCGGCTCGCCGTAACCACTGCACCAGGAGGACGCGTGACGGAGTCGCCGCGGTACCCGTCGGGCCACCCTGCCGGTCCCGAGGGGGCGGGCACCGGATCGCCGGGGCTGCGGTCGATCCCCCAGCGGCTGGCCGCAGGGGGCTGGTACTTCGCCGTTCCCGTCCTGACGGCCGGTCTCCTCGCCGCCGTCCCCTTCTGGCACGCCGCACGGCGGCTCGGACGCCCGGCGCTGGTCCGGCTGGCCCTGACCTACACGGCGGTCGACGCGTTCCTCGTGGTGCTCCTGGCCCTGACGCCGGACCCGAACCCGGACGGCTCGCCCGGCAACCCGACCATCAGCACGATCGGCGGCCTGACGGTCATCGCGGTCGTGGTGGTCGGCTGCCTGCAACTCAGGGGGCTCCGGCGTGAGGTCTACGGGACCCCGCTCCCGCGGACGACGGCCGCCGACCCGGCGGTGGCCCGGGCACTGGCCGCACGCCAGCGGCGCGTGGAGGCCCGCCAGCTCCACGCGAGCGACTCCGCCCTGGCGCGCGAGCTCGGCATCGGGCGGCCCGACCTCGGGCGGGGGTACGACGACGGCGGCCTGGTGGACCTCAACACCGCTCCCGCGGCGCTGATCGCGCAGGTGGCCGGCATCGACCTCGCGCACGCCGAGGCGATCACCGCGGCCCGGACCCAGCGGGGCGGGACGTACTTCAACCTGGGTGAGGTCCTCGTCGACGTGGGGCTCCCGCCGCACGTCCAGGAGCAGCTCCGGGAGCACGCCGTCGTCTGAGCGGTGAGCGCGTGACGCTGGTGTGGCGGGTGTGACGACGCCGTCCGCCCGGGGGGCGCGGCTGCCGATGAGCCCTGTGAGGCGACGGAAGATCCTCGACCCCCGTCGCCCGCGGAGGTGACGCCGGATGTCTCGACATCGGCGGTTCGGTGACGGCCTGGCGGTGCTGGGTGGCGCGCGTCCCGACGTCCTGGAGGCCGCGCCCGGTGCGCGGCCGCGGTTCGTGGCGCTGGGCGGAGTCCTGCTGAGCACGGGTGGGCTCGCCGTCCTGTCCGCGGCGTTCGCCGTGCACATGGCGCTGGGCGTGTGGTGGCCGTTCGCGCTGCTCGTCGGCCTGGGCTGGGGCACGGTCATCGTCAACCTCGACCGGATGCTGCTGGTCGGGATGGCGCACGACGCGTCGCTCAAGCGCAACCTGGTGATGGCGGTGCCGCGGGTCGGGCTGGCGCTGGTGCTCGGCGTCGTCGTCGCGACGCCGCTGACCCTGCAGGTCTTCCACAAGGAGATCGACACCGAGATCGTCACGATGCAGGCCGAGGCGGCCGACGCCTACCGGACCTCGCTCGAGACGGACGCGCGGTTCGCCGGCCTGCCGGAGCTGCAGCAGGAGATCGCCACCCAGGAGTCGATCGTCGCGACCGGGGGCGAGAGCGACCCGGCGCTCGCGGCCGTGCACGCCGACGTGACCGCGAAGCAGGCCGCCTACGACCAGGCCCTGGCCACGTCGCAGGAGCTGC
This sequence comes from Geodermatophilus sp. SYSU D01105, assembly GCF_054050095.1. Lineage (NCBI taxonomy): Bacteria > Bacillati > Actinomycetota > Actinomycetes > Geodermatophilales > Geodermatophilaceae > Geodermatophilus > Geodermatophilus sp. SYSU D01105. Next base: position 135,663 of record NZ_JBJGYR010000008.1, on the reverse strand, counting down.
AGGCCAAGGCGCAGTGCGAGCTCGACGGCACCTGCGGCACCGGCGACGCGGGCACGGGGACGGCGTACGAGCAGGCCCGCGCGGCCGCCGACACCCAGGCCGCCGTCGTGGCCTCGGCGAAGTCCGAGCTGGACGCCGCCATGGCAGCCGCGTCGGCCGCGGAGGGGCGCTCAGCCTCGCAGGCCGCGGCGTCCCTGGAATCGAACCGGGCCGAGTACGAGCGGCTGACCGCGGAGCAGACCCGGCTGCAGTCCTCGTTCGACGGGACCAACGAGGGATCGGGCGGGATCCTCGCGCGGCTGGAGGCGCTGGACCGGCTCAGCGACTCCAACGGCACGCTGTGGGCGGCCAAGACGATGCTGTCGCTGCTGTTCATGTGCATCGAGCTGCTGCCGGTCCTGATGAAGCTGCTGCTCAACTTCGGCCCGCCGTCGGCGTACGACAAGCTCGCGGCGCTCCGTGACTCCGGTGACCTCGAGGTCGCGGAGCTGGAGGAGGACTCGCGGCGGACGGTGGCCCGCGAGAAGGAGGAGCTGCTCCTCATGGCCGAGCGCGAGCGGATCGAGCGGCAGAAGGAGACGATCCGGGCGCGCCAGCGGGCGGCCGAGGCCGCGGCCCTGGCCGAGCGGATGGCGGCCCTCGCGCCGCCGGCCCCCGCCGTCCCGACCGCGGTGGCGCCCTCGCTGCCCGAGCCGCGGCAGCAGTGGGACACCGGGCCGATCCGCCTGGCCCGCGCCGCCGCCCGGACGATGAACTCCGTGCGCCGCCGGCCGTCCGACCGGATGCCCGCCGGGGTCTGACCTCGGTCCGCCCCTCCCGGCCCCTCCGTGGTCTGATGCCTCCGGGTGTCAGCCGGCGGAGGGGCCGGTTGCGTGCGGAGGGGGTTCTCGTGGCCGGTTCCGGCTCCGGTGAGGTGCTGCTCGACGTCGACGGTGCGGTCGCGGTGGTGACGCTGAACGCGCCCGACCGCCGCAACGCCCTGACGCCGGGGATGGCGCGCGAGCTGATCGGGTTGTTCGACGAGGTGGACGCGCGGCCGGAGATCGGCGCCCTCGTCGTCCGGGCGGTCGGGAAGTCGTTCTGCGCGGGCGGGGACATCGCCACGCTGACCGCCGCCGGCCGCGACCCGGCGGCGCCGGAGGCCTACGAGGGCATGTCGGCCATATACGACTCGTTCTACCGGCTGGGGCAGGTGAAGGTGCCGACGGTCGCCGCCGTCCGCGGCTCGGCGGTGGGCGCCGGGATGAACATGCTGCTGGCGGCGGACCTGCGGATCATCGCCCGCGACGCCCGGCTGATCGCCGGCTTCCTCAAGCGCGGGATGCACCCGGGCGGCGGGCACTTCGTGATCCTGTCCCGGCTGGTCGGCCGCGAGGCGGCGGCGGCGATGGCGCTGTTCGGCGAGGAGGTCTCCGGTGCCCGCGCCGCCGAGCTCGGGCTGGCGTGGGAGGCCGTGGACGACGGTCTCGTCGAGGACCGCGCGATGGAGCTGGCCGCGCGCGTGGCCGCCGACCCGGAGCTGGCGCGGGTCGCGGTGGGCAACTTCCGCCGCGAGGTCGTCAACGGCGCGGTGAGCTGGGAGGTCGCCACCCAGTTCGAGCGGCCGGCGCAGATGTGGTCGATGCGCCGGTCCGCTCGGGACTGAGCGGCCGCCGTCAGGCGCTCGTGCCGGCGTCCGCGGGGTCGGGGAGCACGAGCGTCTGACGCGTCGTGGCGGTGTGGCAGAGCTCCGCGGTGCAGTACTGGGCGTTGACGTTGACGTGCGTCTCCATCGGCAGGAACACCCGGAGCGCGCCGATCGTGGTCGCCGTCCAGGTGGTGGGCGTGCTGGAGCACTGCACGGGGATGCCGAAGAAGTCGCGCGCGATGTCGAGGCCCTGGACCTGGGCGACGTCCCCGAAGACCGCCGCCTCGACCGCGCTGTCGCAGGTCACCGTGCCGGTGAGGACGACGGTGCCGGGGGCGTCGCCGATCTCGGCCGAGTCGAGGGTCACCGTGACGGGCTCGACCTGCGCCGGGGGTGCGGCGAGTGCGGTCGGTGCGGCGAGCGTCGTGGCTGCTGCGACGGCGGCGCCCAGCACCAGGGCACGGCGGACGGTTCTCGTGGACATGGCTGCCTCCGGGCGGGACACGCGGGTGGGGGAGCGGCACGACGCCCGAGCCTGAGCCCGTCGTGCCCGCTCACCGCGTGCGCGGACGCGGTGTGCGGAGGGTCCCCGCGGACGGCTGACCACGTCAACCGGGGTTGCTGACCGTCCGTCAGGGCTCGGTTGCGCCGTGACCCACGGTCATGGGTGGCCGAGAACGAGTGACCTCTGTGGCTGAGGAAACGGAGGGGGTCACGGTCATCGCGGCAGTCCCAGATCCGTGTCGCGCAGTCCCCGATGGGAGGAGCGCAGGTGTGATGCAGGCATGACCGACAGCGCCATCTTCCTCGCGGTCGAGGGTTCGCTCACCGCCCTGCGCAGGGCGGACTACGACAGCGAGGACGTCCTCCAGCAGGCACTTGCACAGTTCCCGGAGCTGATCGCCGGCGTCGGCACGGCTGGGGAGAGCGCGAAGCTGCTCCTGGTGCGGCGGGAGATGCCGGTGATGGCCGCAGAGGGCATCGGTCTCTCGCTCGACCACCTGTTCATCGACCAGTCCGGCGTGCCGGTCCTGGTCGAGGTCAAGCGCGCCTCGGACACAAGAGCCCGCAGGGAGGTGGTCGCGCAGATGCTCGACTACGCGGCCAACGGTGTGGCGACGTGGCAGAACGACCTGCGCGACGCGGTTGCCCAGGCAGCTGGCGAGACCGATCCCGGCACTTACCTGCAGGAGCAGTTGGGGGTCGAGGACGTCGAGGCGTTCTGGGCGACGGTCGAGGACAACCTGCGGGTGGGCAAGATCCGCCTCGTCTTCCTGGCTGACCGGCTGGCTCCGGGCCTCGTGCGGATCATCGAGTTCCTCAACGAGCAGATGCGCGACGTGGAGGTGCTGGGCATCGAGCTGCCGCAGTACACCGCTCCTGGGGGGCAGGTCGTGTACGTGCCGCGTGTGGTCGGGCGGACGGCGGCCGCGGTGGAGACGAAGCAACGTCGGGCAAAGCGCGCGCCTTGGGCTGAGCAGACCCTGCTCGACGCGGCGGCGGAGGCTAGGACGCCCGAGGAGGTCGATCTGGTCCGGCGTCTAATTCAGGACGTCAAGACGCGGGGCGGCCGGTTCTCCTGGGGGAGCGGCAGCACGGCCGGGGTGACCGGCTGGTACGTCGTCGATGGTGCGGAAACACCCGTGTGGAACGTCAACGTTGGGGACGGAACGACGGCCGGCTGGCTCTACTACCTCCTCCCCGAGTACTCGACGAGGCACCCGGGCGACCGCGTGGAGGCCTTCGCGTCCGCAGTCGCACAGATCGGCGAGGCGACGGCCAAGGTCGAGCAGGTACGGGCGCGCGGGTGGAGCGGGTGGCCGTCCCTGGCGCTGGTACGCGCAGCAGCGATAGCGGAGGAGGCGCTCCTGCCGGTGAAGGTGGCGACCAGCTAGCCAAGGGACGAGCGTCAAGGCGCGGCGGTCCACTCCAGCCAGGCGGCCCCGGGGTGCGCCCGGTCGAGCACCGTGCTGCGCTGCTCGCCGTCCCGGACGCTCACCCGGCCGATTACGCCGAACACTCCGCCCTCCCGGTTGTCCCGCAGTCAGTCGGCCGGGACGTCGAGACCCTGCACCGTGCCGGTCGCGGCCGGCCCCAGCGGGACGAGGGGGTCGACCGAGAGCCACTCGACGTCGCGGCCCGCCGGATCCTGCATGACGGCCTGCCGCCAACAGTGCGCAGGGGGTCGGCTCGGCAGGGTCTCAGCGTGTGAGCCGCTCGGGCGCACCGGTCCGGCGCTCCGGCCGCCTCAACCGAGGCGGTCGGCCTCGAGGTCGACGACGACCGGGGCGTGGTCACTGCGACCTGAGGCGACCCAAGTCTCGAAGTCACCGATCTCGACCTTCGCGCCGTCCGCCCACTCCGTCGGCACCACGACGTGGTCGATGTGGAACTGCATCTCGTGCCGACGCCAGTGGTAGTAGGTGCCTTCAGTCGGTGACTCCCCGTCCTGGATGCCTCGCGTCACTCGGTAGGCGTCGACCAGGCCCATCTGCGTGAGTCGGCGCATGACCTCGTCGTACCGCCTCTGACTCGTCGTGATGGGGGCGTTGAAGTCACCGGCGAGGACGATCGGTCCGTCGACAGGTGTCTTCTCGATCCAGTCGACGGCCTGGTCCAACTGCTCGACGCAGCTCGGAGTCCCGGCGAACTCAATAGACCACAGCCCCACGAGAGTGAAAGGGGTGGGGCCGCTGACGCGTACGGGCAGGAGCCAGTCCGGGGCTGACTCAGCTGCCTCGTGAGGCGCAACCGTCTAGGGTCCGCAGGCGACGACGGCAAGTTCTCTCGGACTCTCGCCCCACACCCGCTGACCGACGCCCGTCACCACCCGGCCGTCGGGTGCGACCGGCCAGTCCAGGGGCGTCCTGGCCTCGCAGACGACGGCCACGTCGATACCGAGGTCGAGCAGGTGCGGGAGGTTGGTGTCGAACTTCCCGCAGCAGTTCCAGGTGGCGATCCTCACGCAGGCATCAGAACAGGCAGGCCCGGAGTTGCCCGGCAGTAACCACTCCGGAGAGTGAGGGCGTGTCGAGCACACAAGCGCGGGAACCCCCGGTGCTTGCTGCCAGGCGACGGCACGGTCCTGGCCGTCCTCACGTCAGGTCGGGGTCACGACGCTGTCGTAGCCAGGCAGCCATCGCCGGACCTCGGCGTCGACGGCGACGGTGGCGCCGAGGGAGCACAGGACGCCGACCAGCTCGGCGGCGACCCGCTGCAGCAACAGGTAGTGCGGCGGGATGGTCAGCCGGCGCTGGGTGCGGGCGGCGGTGCTGAGGGGGTCGGAGGCGCGGCGGGTCTGTTCCTGCATCCAGCGGCGGGTGAACCGGTACTGCTCGCTGCGGAGTGGATGGAAGTAGGGGTCGAGCAGGTCGAGCAGGGCGGTCGGCGTCACACTGCCGGGCTCGAGGAGGTGTCCGGAGGCGATGCGGTGCAGGGTGGCGGCGTCGCCGTCGCGGCCGGCGGCGAGCAGCGGGCCGAGCCGGTTGGGCCATCCGTGCGGCATGGCCTGGGTCGAGCCGAAGTCGAGGACGGCGAGCCGGCCGTCGGGCAGCAGCCGGAAGTTGCCGGGGTGCGGGTCCCCGTGCACCCGGTGGGCGCGGACCGGGCCGGAGGCGAGCAGGCGGACGAGGAGCTGACCGGCGCGGTCGCGGTCGTCCTGGCCGCCGTCGGCGATGACCCGGGACAGGGGAGCGCCGCCGACCCACTCGGTGACGAGCACCCGGTGCTGGACGGCGAGGACGTCGGGGACGCAGATGTCGGGGTCGCCACGGTAGGCGTCGGCGAAGGCGCGCTGCGCCTCGGCCTCGTGCGCGTAGTCGGACTCCTCGACGAGGCGCTCGCGCAGCTCCGCGAACAGCTCGCGGGCGTCGAGGCCGGGCACGGCCGCCTTCATGACCGGGGTCAGGACCTGCAGGTTCCCCAGGTCGGCGACGAGGGCTTCGGCGGCGCCGGGGTACTGGACCTTCACCGCGACCGGGGTGCCGTCGCCCCAGGTGGCGCGGTGGACCTGTCCGATGCTGGCCGCGGCGACGGGCCGGTCTTCGAAGTCGTGGAGGGTGTGGCGCCAGTCGGGCCCGAGTGAGGTGGCGAGCTGCTCGTGGACCCGTGCGGTCGGCATGGCCGGCGCCGCCTCCTGCAGCCGGACCAGCGTCTCCCGGTAGGGGCCCGCGAGCTGCTCGGGCAACGCGGACTCCATGGCCGACAGCGCCTGGCCGACCTTCATCGCGCCGCCCTTGAGGTGGCCGAGCGTGGCGAACAGCTGCTCGGCGGTGCGCTGCTGCACCTGCGCGGCGACGGCCTCGGCGGGGCGGCCGCCGATCCGCTTGCCGACCCCCAGCGCGGTACGTCCGGCGTACGCGGCTGGCAGCGCGGCGAGCCGGGCGGTCCGCGCCAGGCGGCCCCCTGTCGGTCGGCCTTCGTCCGCGGAACCCACCATCGGACGGTAGCCCCGCGTGGCCGAGTCACGACACCTCGCCGTCCACCCGGCCAGGTGTCGTCCGGGTCGCAGGTGCCCCCACGCCGGCTGCGCCAGCCGTTTGGCTGGACATCACGCTCATGCGGCCGAAGAAGGAACTGCAACAAATCTTCCGCCGAAGGGCCCGAGGTCTACATGAACCTGCCCGTGTCCACTCGTTCGATCGTCGTGCTGCTAACGGCCGGCGCGGGTCTCCTCGGCTGCACGGCGTCGCCCACGGTCGCGGCTGGGGTCGATGCGCCACCATCGATGGACCAGGACCCCACCTTCGCCTCTCCCGAGGCCACCCTTGAGGCCTTCTTCCGCAGCGTGGCCTCGGCCGACTGGCCCGTCGCGTGTAGCCACCTCGACACCACGTGGAAGTCCTATCTGGCACAAGCGGGTGAAGCCTGCGAGGTGTACCTGTCAGAGGAGTTCGACGAGGGCGACCGGGCGCGACTCGACGGGTTCACCGTGAACACCGACGCCATCGAGGTCACCGGCACGGTGGCGGAGCTCCACTCGAACACGTCTCCCATGCTCGAGGACGGCGGCATCAGCCCCATCGAGTCACCCACCCGAGGGGCGTATGGCCACGCCTTCCTGCGGAGTGCGGCTCTCACCCAGCAGGGCACAGACTGGTTCTTGACTCGCGGCTGAACTGTAGGCGCCTCCGCTGCCGACGGACCGCTCGCCGGTGCTGTGGGGAGACGGCCGGAGCGGTGGCTCGCGCCGACACGCTGCTGCGGCTGGGGGAGGACGAGTACCGCGCGCTGCCGTGGAGCGGGTTGGTGCTCGATGAGGCGCAGTTCGTGAAGAACCACCAGGCCAAGACCTACGCCGCCGCGCGACGGCTGCCCGCGCGGTTCAAGCTGGCGATCACCGGGACGCCGGTGGAGAACAACCTGATGGACCTGTGGTCCATGCTCGCGATCGTCGCGCCCGGGCTGTTCCCCAGCCCGAAGCGGTTCACCGAGCACTACCGGACGCCGATCGAGCGGGGCGGCGACGCCGAGGTGCTGGCCGCGCTGCGCCGGCGGATCCGGCCGCTGATGCGCCGCCGCACCAAGGAGCAGGTGGCCGCCGAGCTGCCGCCCGAGCAGGAGCAGGTGCTCGAGGTGGCCCTCACCCCGAAGCAACGCAAGGTCTACGACACCCACCTGCAGCGGGGAGCGCCGCAAGGTGCTGGGTCTGGTCGACGACCTGCAGCACAACCGGTTCACCATCTTCCGGTCGCTGACGTTGCTGCGGCAGCTCGCGCTCGACCCGGCGCTGGTGGACGACACCTACGCGGGCATCGGGCCGAGCAAGGCCGACGCGTTCCTCGAGCACCTGCAGGAGGTGGTCGCCGAGGGGCACCGCGCGCTGGTGTTCAGCTCGTTCACCGGCTTCCTGGGCACGGTCCGCGGGCGGCTGTACGCGACAGGGTTGCCGTATGCCTACCTCGACGGGCAGACCCGGGACCGGCAGCGGGTGATCGACTCGTTCCGTTCCGGCCAGGCCCCGGTGTTCCTGATCAGCCTCAAGGCCGGCGGGTTCGGGCTGAACCTGACCGAGGCCGACTACGTCTTCGTGCTCGACCCGTGGTGGAACCCGGCGGCGGAGGCGCAGGCGGTCGACCGCACGCACCGGATCGGCCAGGACGAGACGGTGATGGTCTACCGGCTGGTCGCCGCGGACACCATCGAGCAGAAGGTCCTCGCGCTGCAGAAGCGCAAACGGGACCTGTTCGCCCGGGTGCTGGACGACGACGGCGGTGCGCTGTCGGGTGCACTGACGGCCGAGGACATCCGCGGACTGTTCACGTGACTGCCGGCCGGCCGACCCCGTCCCGGGACCCGCGACGGGGTGTTCGTCAGACGTGGATTACGCGGGGTCCGCCGAGGTCGGCCAGGACGTCGAAGTCGGCGTCCTGGCTCACGACCGGGACATCGTGGGCGAGCGCAGTGGCAGCGATCCAGGTGTCGTTGACGTTCATCCGCCTGCCCGATCCGGCGAGGCGCAGACGGAGCTCGGCCCAGGCGTCGGCGACCGGCGCGTCGATCGGTAACGGGTTCAGGTCGGCGACGGTCTGCAGGGTGGTGAGCCGCCGGGATCGCACGGACAGGTCGGAAGCGGCGAGGACGCCGGCCCGCAGCTCCGCGTAGGTGATCACCGAGACGGCGACCTCGTCGGGCATGCGTGCGACGTCGAGTCCACGACCCTCGCGGGCGATGAACACGCTGGTGTCCAGCAGGCCGCGGGTCACTCGATCGGCCCGAGCTCGTCCGTTCCGCCGGAGAGGGCCCGCAGCTCGTCGCCGAGAGCGGGATCGGCCTGGGTGTTCGCGAGTCGCTCGACCAGAAGCGAACTGGCGGTCCAGTGCGACCGGTGGGTGCGGAGCGGCCCGAGCTCGGCGACCGGCTCGCCGTTGACGGTGATCTGCACGGACTCGCCCGCGGCGGCGCGGCGCAGCACGCCGGCGGTGTCGTTACGCAACTCGCGCGAGGCGACCTTCATGGCTACGACCGTAGCACTTCTGTAGCACACGGTGCGCTGCTGCTGAGCGGGCGATGCCACGAGCCCGCGGGCGGTGACATCGGGTGCTGTCGCCGCGCTGCGTCACCCGACCACGAAGGCGGTGGTCCGGCGGCCGGCCGTGCCGAGACAGGCGCCCGCGACGGTGAGGCCGCCGTCGGCGGACGGGGCGATCGCGCCGAAGACGCCCGCGCCTGCGCACAGCGAGACGACCCCCGTGCGTTCGCCGGTGTCCAGGTCGACTGCGGTCAGCTCGGCTGGGAAGCAGCTGGCCGACAGCACGACGTAGGCAACGCGGCCGCCGGGGTCGACGGCGAGGTCGAGCGAGGTGTCGTCGGTGCCCTCCAGGCCGACCGCGGTGCGCACCCGGCCGTCGACGACGGTGACCAACCGTCCGTCCTCGAGCGCCTCGCCGACGTGGACGGCGACCACGGCGGTGCCGCCGGCGGTGACCTGGAGCCCCGTGGGGGTGCTGACCCGCTCGGGAACGAGTTGGACCGGGGCGCCGTCCGGGCGGAGGTCGGGGGTGAGGCGGGCGAGGGTGGCTCCGGTGCCACCGCCGTCCCTCGGCCGGACGACGAGCGCGATGAGGCCGCCGTCCCGGCGCCGTGGGGAGGTGGGTGACGGACGCCGCGGTGACAGCGGTCGTCCGGACGGCCCCGGTGGTGGCGTCGACGGCGGCCAGCCGGGTGTCGCGGGCGACGTAGAGGGTGTCGCCGTCGAGGGTGACCGCGGTGGGCGGGCCGCTGAGGGGGAGCGGGACGGCGGTGGCGGTGTCGGTGACCCTGGTCAGCTCCGTGCCCACGATGAGGGCCGCGCCGTCGTCGTCGATCACGAGCCGGCTGTCCGGGGCCATCGCGGGGACGGCGTCGACCGTGGGGGCGGCGGTGCCGGCCAGCCGGACCAGCCAGCTCTGGTCAGCGCCCTCGGCGCCGACCAGGGCAACCGGCGGCCCGTCGGGGCTGGGAGCGAGGTCGTCGTAGACGACGTCGGTGCCGACCGCGTCGTCGAGGTCGACCGTGGCGAGCACGGTCCGGGGAAGGGGAGGGGCGTCGCCCGGCCGCACGTCGTCTCCGGCAGTGCGGGCGGCCGTGAGGAGGATGGCGAGCACCGCCGCCGGGGTGCGGGACATGGGAGCTCCGGGTGCGAGCTACGGGGAGGCGGACGACTCCGGCCGAGAGCTCGCGGTCGCCGCGATCTCCCGGCGGTGCCCCTGCACGGGCGGTGTCCGGCGGGCGACCGGTAGGGAGGATCGCCGGGACCGGCTGCCCGCCGCATCAATCGGGCTTGAGGGCGGGGACCCGCGGCGGGACGCTCCCGGGTGCTCCGCGCCGTCGCCCGGGGCCCCGGCCGGCACCAGTGGCCGGGTCTCGAGTGGATCGGCAGGAGCCCTGTCCACCGAGGGAGGCTCGCGATGAAGTACCTGTTGGAGTGGAAGAGCCGCAGTGGCGCGTCCGCGCAGGAGAACCTGGTGTCGCTCAAGCGCTCGCTCGAGGTGTTCAGCAAGTGGACGCCCGCCACGACCGTCCACCAGTTCCTCAGCCGGGTCGACGGGTCGGGCGGCTTCGCCGTACTTGAGTCCGACGACCCGACCGCGGTCGGGAAGGACTGCGCGATCTTCTCGCCGTACCTGGAGTTCACCCTGCACCCGGTCGTCGACGTCCAGGAGGGGGCCGCGCTGCTCCAGCAGGCGGTCGACTTCAACGAAACCGTCTGAGACACCCGGCTGAGGGGTCCGGCGCCGGCTGGACCCCTCAGCGCGCGGGTGCGACGCGCTCAGACGGTCTTGGGCACCCGCAGGTGGGCGAAGACCAGCTCCATCTCCGCGACGTCGAGGATGTCGACGCCCATGACGTTGACGCTCTCCTCCCGCAGCATGCGGGCCTGCTCCCGGGACCCCTCGAGGGCGGCGCGGCTTTCGAACACCGTCGTGCCGACGGCGCGGCCGCTGTCGCGGTCGACCAGCATGCTGAGGCTGCAGAAGCCACGCATCTCCTGGAGACGCGGCATCAGCCTGGTGCGGTACACGTCGAGCAGCTGGTCGGCCCGGCTCGGGTCGGTGCGGACCCAGGTGATCCGGCACCAGGCGCCGTCGGGGGCCTGGTGGTCGCGGTGCAGGACGGCGATCTCCCACTCGCGGACCTCCGGCTCGGCGACGCCGGCCCCGAAGCGGTCGACCATCGCCTCGCGCATGGGGTGGACGTGCTCGTCGCTGGCCTGCATGGCCTGCCTGTCCTCCCAGGCCGAGGTGGCGATGTACTTGCCGCTCTCGCGGTCGCACATCATGGACAGCCCGATGCAGCCGTCCATGTCGCGCATCGCCGGCCAGACCTCGTCGCCCATGTAGGCGATCGCCTCGTCCATCGACGCGGGGAAGATCATCAGGGTGGTGGAACGGGCGTACATGTCCCGGCTCCTCTCGTGCCGTGCGGCCGTGGTGTCGCCGCACGGGCCGAGCGTCCTCGCCCAGGACGGCGGACGACGGTGCCGAACGTCCCGCGCTACGTGCCCGGGCTGTCGTAGCCGGGCAGCCAGCGCCAGACCTCGGCGTCCACAGCGACGGTGGCGCCCAGCGAGCACAGGACGCCGACCAGCTCGGCCGCGACCCGCTGCAGCAGCAGGTAGTGCGGCGGGATGGTCAGCCGGCGCTGGGTGCGGGCGGCGGTGTTGAGGGGGTCGGGAGGCGCGGCGGGTCTGCTCCTGCATCCAGCGGCGGGTGAACCGGTATTGCTTGGTGTGGAGCGGCTGCAGGTAAGGGTCGAGCAGGGCCTGCGGCGTCACGCTGCCGGGCTCGAGGAGGTGCCCGAGGTGACGCGGTGCTGGGTCGCGGCGTCGCCGTTCCGCCCGGCCTCTTCGGCCGCGTCTTCTTAGCGTCACCCACCCTGAGCCGAACCGCGACCTCATAGCATCGAGTGCATGTCAGGCGACCTCTCGCTGTTCGGCGACGACCAACCGCAGAAGCCGGCTCAGCCCGTCTCCGCCGACGCCCCGATCGCCGACTGGCTGGTCGATTCCCTCAGAGAAGCCCTGACCGCGCGCGGCCTGGCAACCATGGCCGAGCGCCAGCGAGCAATTGAGGCCACCACCGGGCGGCCGGTTGACTCCTTGCGATCGCTGACGCGTGCGGAGGCGCTGCGCGCTTTCGCAGCTGACACCTACGACGGCGCAGACGCGCTCGACATCGACGTGGGACGACCGCGATGAGGACACCTGGATCGATCGACTCTGACAGGGCCACGGGCACGTTGACACCCGTGACGGTGCGGGGGGATGCGGCGGCCGGCGTGGTGCGAAGCGCGGTGGGGGAGGCACGCAGGCGCTTCGGCGACGACCTGGTCGATGTCGAGCCGACCGTGTCGGACGACGCGCTGAAGCAGCTCAAGTTCGCCGACCTGCTTCCGCCTGACCTCGCCGGCTCGACGCTCGAGCTGCGTGCGGCCGACCATGCCGGGGCTGCATCCGTCCTCAGACGCCCCGTCGCTTGAACCACTTGCGCCCTATCTGTCACGAACGGGCGTGGGCGAAACGAAGCTGAGCGATCCGCTATTACTTTCCTGCGAAGTCCTGCTGCGTCTCGGAGGTTCTAGCGGTGGTCCTTCCCCTCATCCCTCTCGCCCTCATCGGCCTCGGCGCGAGCACAGGCGTCGGTGGACTTGTTACCGGCGTCATGGGCGGCCTGAAGATGAAGGACGCCCAGTCGATCGCGGAAGCCGCCCGGAAGCGCTATGACGAGTCGACGTCCCTCACCGAGGTCCGCGTCGGCGAGAGCAATGAGCGCATCCAGGAGTACGGCCGTCAGCAGGAGCAGGCCCGGCGTTTGGTGATCGAGCGGATGGCGGCGTTTATCGAGCGCCACCGCCAGCAGGTCAAGCAGAGCGCTGCGCAGCTGCTCGACGGCATCGACGCGGAACAGCGGGACGTCGAGGCTTTCACCGGAGCGCTGACCGCGGACGTCAACTGGGTCAAGGGCGTCGGCATGGCCGCCCTGACAGGAGTGGGTGCCTACGCCGGTATCCCGAGTGCGGTGACCGCCTTGGGTGCTGCCAGCACGGGGACGGCCATCAGTTCGCTCTCCGGCGCCGCAGCGCAGAGCGCCACCATGGCGTGGTTGGGCGGTGGATCACTGGCTGCAGGCGGGGGAGGCGTCGCCCTCGGGACGGCCGCACTCGGGGTGGTGACCATCGGTCCGACGATGCTCATCGGCGGCCTCACGCTGAACGTCCAGGGTGAGAAAGCCATGGCCGAGGCCAAGGAATACCAGGCGAAGGTCGCCGTGGCGGTGGAGGAGCAAGCGGCCTTCCGATCGTTCCTCGACGCACTCGACACGAGGGTCTCCGAGGTGGGCGAGGTGCTCGCCGGGCTGGTGACGCGAGCGCAAGAGGCTCTCTCGATCCTCGAGCAGCTCGACTTCGACCCGAAGCAGCACGCGGCCGAATTCCAGCGCGCGTTGTCTCTGACGTTCGCAGTGCGAGACGTCTGCAAGGTGCCTTTGATTGGTGATGACGGGCAGATGAACTCCGATACGAGCCAGCTGATCATCAAGTACAAGGAGATGCAGTGACGGCAGCCAAGAAGCCGGTGGAGGGCACTGTGCTGCCGCCTGCACCGAAGTCCGCGCTGCCCGGTGTGGACGCGCTGAGTGCCCTCAACAACGTCGTCGACGGAACGCTCGAGTTCCTGCGGGTGCGCGAGGAGGAGCGGACCAAGCGCGCCACGATCGACGCGTACGCGACGGTCGAGGTCACTCGTATCAGGGAAGCCGGCTCGGTGCTCAAGCAGTACTTCGAGCACGTCTTCGCGGAGCGCTCCCGGACCATCGACGGGCTCTTCGAGCACCTCGACGACGCGATGATGCGAGGTGATGGCACGGCGGCCATGGCGGCGCTGCAGGGCATCGTCGACCTGGCCAAGTCCTCACCGCTGGCCGACATCGGTGACCTGACCCAGGTGCGGAAGGCGCTCGACGACCCCGACCACGTCTGGGAGCTGTAGCTCACGGGTCACACGTGACGAGTCTTCGACAGGGTCGAGGTGCCCGGGTCGGGACCAGTCGGTTGTGGCCGGCGCACCGATCCTCAGCTCGCAGCGAGAAACTCCTCGTACCTGTGCTCGAGTCGTTCGGGGTCGGGGCGCGCTGCACGGTGGTGTGGGACCGTCAACTGGACGCCGTGCATCGCCTGGATACCGTGCTTGAGCATCGGCCCGTCGATCTCGACCAGGACGTCCCGGCGCACTTGGACAACGAAGTCCGGACGCACGCCGATGAGGTTCCGGTCGTAGGCGGCATGGTGGATCTTGCAGAGGCTCAGCCCGTTGGGCACGACGGGTAGCCCACCCTCATCGGAGTCCCTGACGATGTGCGCGGCGTCGAGCAGGTCCGTGTGCTGCAGCCGGCACATGGCGCACCGCTTCTCGTAAGCCTGCAGGACACGAGCCCGGAACACCGGCTGATGGAGGCGCGCCCGCACCAGCCGCTCTAGATATGACCTGCGGTCTGCCGGCAGCGACTCCACCGACTCTGGGTCGACGAGACGCTGAGCCTGGTCGACGGCGATGAGGAAGGCGTGCTCCTCCGGGTGCTCGGCCACCACATAGACGGGGAACTGCGCCTGGTAGACGCTTCTCGCCACGCCGATGAAGTAGGCGAGCGGTAGCTGCTGCTGCATCGCGGTGCGGAGGGCCCGGTTGTCGGAGTGGTTCGGGTCTGTGCCGCGGTAGGCGTACTTCACCAGACCGCCGGGCGAGATGGCGTCCTCGTACGGGGGTAACTGGTTCGGCGCGGTGTAGGTAGTACGGATCGTGAGTGCGGCGTCTAGGGCCGCGGGCTTCCAGATGCCCGGCTGGACGACGAGTTTCAGCGGTTGGCCGCCCACACTGAACTGGTTGATCTCCGCTGATGTGACGCCCTCTGGGTGCAGCGTCGTCAGCCGCTCCAGGTGGGCGAACATCGCCGTCCGCACCTGCTCGTCGAGCACGGCGCCCCCCTCTACCGTCGTGGCCGCGGGGGCGGCCGTGAAGGATCGCCGTGACCGCACGTCTCGGGCGGCAGAGTAGCCAGCCGTTCAGCCGACGGAGATTCCAGGGCGCTTACGCCTCGTTGTCCGCGGCGGGAGCGAACTCGAGGATGGACGCAGGCAGCTCGTGCTCCATCCGCCAGAGGATCCGCATGGGGCGCTCACCGGTGTGCGACTCGTAGGTCATCGGGCCGGCGTAGAGGAACGGCGGTGTCCCGCCCGTCTCCGTCGTCTTGGTCTCGCGGAGGAACAGGTGCACCGTGGAGCCCTCCTTCCGGTGGCGGATGTACCGCTGGCCGGTCGGCGAGGACTCCGCCGTCGTGCTCTGCGACTCCCACTGGAAGAGCGTTGGTGACAACGGCCGGTCGGCGTACATCGTGGTGGCTGAGAACTGTTCCTCCGTCTTGTGCAGCGTCACGAAGAAGATGTCGGCCTGGTCGCCCGGCACCCAGCGCACGCCTTGCCCGAACGTCCCGGCGAGATTGCGCATGCCGAACGCCGCGAATGCCTCGTCGCGGCTGTAGTGCGCATGCAGGTGGAGAGGACAGGGCTCGGATGGGTCGAGCGTGGGCGTCGCGTGGCGGATGCGCTCCCGCAGCACGGTGCTGAGCTCGAACAGCTCCTCGGCACGCCCCGGGTTCGCGAGCAGCAGCTCCAGCGAGTCCTCCATGCTCGTGAACGGGACCCGCCATCCCCACAGCGAGAAGTGCAGCATCGCTGCCAGGCGCTGGACGCGCTCGCTGACGTCGAGATCGCCGCGTCGCGTGGCCACGCTCGCGAACGACCGGATGAACTCCAGTCGCTCGACGTCGTCGATGTGCAGCAGCCGCCCGAAGGCCCCGCCGAGTGCCCTGTCGTCGGGTCCCGGCGTGGTGACATCCCAACCGACCGATCGACGCAGGTCCAACCAGCTGCTCTTGGGGCCGCGGTAGAGATCCTCGACCTCTACGTCGTTGTCCTCCAGGAACTGCGCCAGGCTCGGGCTGCTCTGCCCGGTGGCCTCCACGAGGAGGCCGTTCCACGAGACGCTGAGCGACCGCTTGACGTTGTCCAGGACGACGTCCTGCGCCACGCGGTCCATCTCGATCCGGCAGCCGGCCGGCAGGTTCGGGAAGCCCCGCTCGACCTCCTGGCGGAGCTCGCCCCGCGACGCGCCGGTCAGCGCCCGGAACCGCTTGTCGAAACGGAAGTCCCGGTGCTGGGCGCCGATGAAGTCCAGCACCGTGAGATGGGTCTTGTCCTCGGACAGGCGCAGACCCCGGCCGAGCTGCTGCAGGAAGACGGTCGCGCTCTCCGTCGGGCGGAGGAAGAGCACGGTGTCGATCGCCGGCAGGTCGAGGCCCTCGTTGAACAGGTCCACGGTGAACAGCACGTTGACCGACCGGTCGGCCAGTGCGGCGAGGGCAGCCGAGCGATCCGCGGGGCTCGTCTCGCTGGTGACCGCGCGGCTGGGAATGCCGGCAGCGCTGAAGGCCTCAGCCATGAACTCGGCGTGCTGAACGCTGACGCAGAAACCCAAGGCGCGCATCTGGAGCGGGTCGGCGACCTTGTCCCTCACCGCCTGCAGGATGACCTCCACGCGCTCCTGCGACCGCGTGTAGAGGTCCGTCAGCTCGGCGACGTCGTAACCGCGGCCCCGCTTCCACTGCAGCCGGTCCAGCGCCACGCCGTCGTGGACGCCGTAGTACTCGAACGGCGCCAGGAGCCCCTGCTCGAGCGCCTCCCAGAGTCGCAACTCCACCGCCGTGCGCCCGTCGAACCAGCGGCGCACATCGGACCCGTCGGCCCGTTCCGGCGTTGCCGTCAGGCCGAGCAGGACCTTGGGTTGGAAGTGTTCGAGCACCCGCCGGTAGGTCGCGGCCTCGGCGTGGTGGAACTCGTCGACGATCACGAGGTCGAAGTGGCGTGGACTCAGGTCCGCCAGGTCCACGTGGGCGAGCGACTGCACGGAAGCGAACACGTGCTGCCACGCGCGGGGACGCTCCCCGCCGACGAACAGCTCGCCGAAGCCGTCGTCCCCCAGCACGCGACGGAAGGTGTCCCGGCTCTGCGCCAGTAGCTCCTTGCGGTGGGCGACGAAGAGGAGGCTCTCAACAGTTCCGGCCGCCCGGAGGCGCTGGTAGTCGAGGGCAGAGACCACGGTCTTGCCGGTCCCCGTGGCCATCACGACGAGGTTGCGCCAGTGCCCGTGGACGATCCGCTCGGCCGCGAGGTCCTCGAGGATCTCCTGCTGGTACGGGAAGGGCCGGACGACCGGGGGAGCCAATGCACCCGCAGCCTCGGCCGGTGCCGGGGTCTCGAAGCTCGGGGGCACCGCACGGACCGGGGGAGTACTGGCCGGCTCCTCAGGCTCCCAACCCTCGCCGATGAGGAAGCGCAGCAGCGCATCGCGGTCGCCGGGCAGGTCGAACTCAGCTGAGCGACGGCTGTGGGGGAGCACCGACGCAAGTGGGTTGTCGGCATGCAGCGTCGGGTCCTCGAAGGTGCCCCGGGCGTACAGGACCACCAGGCGGGCAGCCCGCCCGTCGCTCTTGAGGCGCAGGACCCGGCCGAGGCGTTGGACCAGCTGCCGCCGGCTGCGGTTGGCAGCGACGATGACGGCGAGGTCCGCCTCGGGGACGTCGACCCCCTCGTCGAGGACCCGCGGGGCGGCGAGCAGGTGGGCCGCGCGGTCGCGGAAGGCGGCCATGCGGTCCCGGCGCTCGTCCCGGTCGAGGCCCGAGAAGAGGGTCGACGCCGGGATGCCGGCGTCCTCGAAGACGTCCGCGGCGCTCGCGGCGCTCTCCTTGGTCTGGGTGAAGACGAGCGCGCCGTGGGCACGCCGAACCGCCGGCTCGAGCTGCGCCAGGGCCGTCAGCTTGGCCTGGGACGCCGCCAGAAGCCCTCGCCGGGCGCTCATCGGGCCCAGGTACATGCGCGCGTACGCGGAGGCGCCGTCCTGCCGCTCGCCGCGGGCCAGCCGGTTCAGCGTGAGCATGAACTCGCTGTAGGAGTCCCGCGAGACGCCGAAGCGGTTCTCCAGGGTGCGCGCGGCGACGTCCATCCGCTCCGAGCACTGGTCGTACTGCCGCTGCTCGTCCTCGCTGAGGTCGACGGCGACCAGGGCGATGTCGAACGGCGCGATGATGCCCTCGGCGAGGGCGCGGTCGTACCACAGCGTGAAGACGACGTCGCGGAAGTACGGGCGCAGGTAGGTCTCGACGCCGTCGTCTTCGCGCTCGAACGTCGCGGTCAGGCCGAGGCGCTGCTCGAAGCCCTCCTCCAGCGCCCGCGCGAAGGCAGGTGCGCCGTAGCGGTGGCACTCGTCGGCGATGAGGAGGTCGCCGGGCCGTGGGTGGAACGTTCGCCGCGCCGCCGAGTTGACGATCGCGACAAGGACGTCGCATGTGTCCAGGTCGTCCTGTCGGCCACCGCCGAGGCGACCGATCCGCACGCCAGGGAGCCGCTCGGTGAGGCCGGCGTGCCACTGGTCCTGCAGCTCCGTCGTCGTTACCACCACGACGACGCAGCCGCCGGCTGCGAGCGTGTCCCGGGCGGCCGCCATCCCCACGAAGGTCTTGCCAGCTCCGGTCACCGCCTCCACCACGCCGCGGTGCTCGGCGGTACGCCACGCGGCCAGGGCCTCGCTCTGCCACGGGCGCAGCAGGGGCGCCATGTCGGGCAGCTCCAGATAGGCCCGACGCGCCCTCGACGGACGAGGAGGGCTCGGGCTGACCACCACAGCAGGCGCGTAGTCCGGCTCGCTGGCCGAACCGCCGTCGTCGGACGTGACGGGCGGATGGAGGGCGGGGCCGGCGTCCTCGACCACGACCTCGGTCGTGGGCTGTTGCAGGAGCTCGAGCTCGTCGATCCGGGACCGGAGCTCGTCTCGTTCCGTTCGCAACGCCCGGTTCTCTGCCATGAGCCGACGCAGGACAACCCATGGGTCGACGACAGCGCCATCCTGCGTGGACATGGATCCCCCGAGATCGGAACGGCTGAGGATGCACGACGCTAAGTCACCGGCCCGACGAATCCTGTGATCCCCGTGGGAGCCGTCACCCTCGCGTGTGGCAGCCGTGACGGGCGGGGCGGACTCGCACAATCCGGACCTGGTTCGTGTCGTAGGTCCCACATAGCGTGACCGCGCGAGCGCGATCCGGCTCGTACTGAGCTCCATGTACGACAGGGGAAGAGCTTGACCACGGCGCCCGCTGCCACCCGCGCGACCGACCCGGCCCTCAAGGACAAGGTCAACCGCCTCATCCAGTTCCTCAAGGACCTCGTCACTGCCCGCGCCGTACCGGTGCGGCAGGTCAAGGACCACCTCGACCACCTCTGGCTCGACGAGGTCCGCGAGCTGGCGGCTCTCGACGGGGAGGCCGCGACCGGAGCCGTCCTCCTCAGGCTGCCACGCGTGGTGCTCGAACCCGCCCCGGCTCTCCCGCCACTCTTGCAGGGCTGGGTGTCCGTGTCGGAGCGGGACAACAGTGCCCTTGAGGCGCCGCAGCTGCGGGCGGAGGGGCCGGCGACGGACGGCGCTGGGCGGGTGGCGCTCGACGAGCGACCGGAGGTCGAGCTGTCGTACGACGCCTGGCTGCCGGAGTGGCAGCGCTGGGCGGCGCGCGACCGTCCTCAGCGCCGGCTGCACCGGACGTACGACCAGTTGCGCACCATGCGGCAACAGACGCTGGAGAACCCCGAGAGCGTCGAGGTCGTCGTCGCCGGCGGCCTGCTGAACCTGCCGACTCACGGCGTCCGCACGCACGTGCTCGTCCACCGTGTGAGCGTCGACATCGAGATCGAGACCGGCGACGTCGTCGTCAAGCTCGACCCGTCAGCCGCCACCTCGCTGGAGGACGGTCGGGTGCTGACCGGCCTCGACTGCTTCGACGACGGCGGGACGGCGGCCCTGCGGGCGCGCATCATCGAGCTGGACGTCCGACCCGCCAGCGACAACGCCTTGACCTTCCTCAAGGAGTGGGCGACCCGGGCGGTCCTCGTGCCGGTCGACGTCACCGAGGGGTGGTCCGCGCCGTCGGGGACAAAGGCGTCACTGACGCCGTCCCCGGCGATCGTCCTGCGGCGGCGGGGCGCCTACGCGCTGCAGGAGTACTACAACGACATCGAGCGGACCCTCGCCGACGGCGAGGCCGTGCCGCTGGGTCTCGCGCAGCTCGTCGAGTCCATCGAAGCCGGCGACCGCGTGGCCTGGCTCGAGGCCACCGGAGCGACCGCCGGCGTCGACGTCGCAGACGACCCGCTGTTCCCGCTCCCGGCCAACGAGGAGCAGGGGCAGATCATCCACCGGCTGCGCGACGACACCGGCGTGGTGGTCGAGGGCCCGCCCGGGACGGGCAAGACGCACACCATCGCCAACCTCATGTCGGCGCTGCTCGCCCGTGGCCAGCGGGTGCTGGTCACCAGTGAGAAGGCGCAGGCGCTCAAGGTCCTCCGCGACAAGCTGCCGGCTGAGATGCAGGAGCTCTGCGTCTCCATCACCGACGCCGGTCGCGGTGGCTCGCTGGAACTGAGCAAGAGCGTCAGCCGGCTGGCTGCCGAGCACTCGTCGTACAACGCGGCCAGGGCGCAGCGGGTCATCGACGACCTGACCGGCAAGCTGCACCAGGCGCGGACGCGACGGGCCGGCATCCTCGAGGAGATCCGCGCCCTCCGTGAGGCCGAGACCTACCAGCACCCGGAGATCGCTCCCGGATACGCCGGGACCCTCGCCCGGGTCGCCGAGCGTGTCGCCGCGACCCAGGGCGAGTGCGGCTGGATGCCCGTCCCGGCGACCGGGGTGCTGCCGCTCACGACTCCGGAGTTCGAGGAGCTGCGCAGGGAGCTCCCCGGCGACACCGACGTTCGCCGGCGACGCCGCGACCAGACGCTCCCGCCCGTCGAGGCCATCCCCGACGTGCAGGTCGTGCGACGCCTGGCCAAGGACGTCGCGCGCGGGGCGGCCGCTCGTGCCGGCCAGTCCGGCCCGCTCGCCGACGTGCTCGGGCAGCTCGACGCCGGGACGCTGGCCGAGCTGATCCGCGTGTGCGGCGAGATCCGCGACGGGCTCGCCGGCCTGTCGGCCGGGGTCGACGCATCGTGGGCGATGCCCGTCCTCGACGGCGTCCTCCGCCGGGACAACGAGCTGCTGTGGCAGCAGGTCGGGCAGGCGCGGCAGCTCGTGGACGACGCCCAGGCAATGAACGCCGAGGTCGGCTTCCGCGACATCCAGGTCGCCACCGACGCCCCACCGGCACCGGTGGCCCAGGTCTTCACCGACCTCGCGCGCTACCTCCAGGACGGCGGCGCGCTGAAGAAGCTCTTCAAGAGCGACCAGCAGAAGGCGGCGGAGCCGTACCTGCCGGGTGCGTTCGTTGACGGTCAGCCCGTGACGACTGCGGAGCAGGCTCACCTGGTCGCGATCCACCTCCTCACGCTCGCCCGGCTGCACGCCTTCGCCTCGGCGACCGCGATGGTGCAGATCCCCGGCGGGGTGCCCGGACCGCGGGCACTCCAGGTCTCCCACGCCCACCGCGTCGTCCAGACCATCGAGGCGATCGAGGCGCTCCGGGCCGCGCGTGACCGGCTGGCCAGCGCCCTGGCCCGCATCCCGGCGATGCCCCAGGTCGACCTCGTCACGACCCTGGGAGTCCGCACCTTCGTCGACGTCGCGACGGTCTTCGCCGACGTGGAGATCGCCCGCCGGGCCTCCGACGAGCTGGAGCGACTGGCCACCGCCTTCGAGTCGACGGTCGAGCGGGCCCAGCGGCCTCCGGAGCTGGAGGCCGCGGTGGAGGCGCTCCGCCGGGCGGACGCCGACACCTTCGAGGCGGCGCTGTTCGACCTGGACGTCGCCGGCCGCGAGCGGCGAGCGCAGCTGCGCTGCGACGAGCTGTCGCAGCGCCTGGGCGCGACGGCGCCGGCCCTGCTGGCGCTGCTGCGCGAGACGATGCGCGAGGACGTCTGGGTCGAGCGGATCGCGCACCTCGAGGAGGCGTGGAGCTGGGCCCGAGCCGCGACGTTCGTCCGCGAGCGCACCGCGCCCGGCCGCGAGGACGCCCTCGACCGTGACCTCGCCGCCGTCGACCGGGACATCGCCAAGCAGACCGCCGAGCTCGCCGCCCAGCAGGCGTGGAAGGCCTGCCTGGAGCGCATGAACGCCACCCAGGTCACCGCCCTGCAGGCCTACCGAGACAGCATGGCCAACGTCGGCAAGGGGAGCGGCAAGTACGCCCAGCGCTACCGGCTGGCCGCGCGGGAAGCGATGACGGCCGCACAGGAGGCCGTGCCCGCCTGGGTCATGCCTCTGCAGGAGGTTCTGGCCTCCATCCCGCCGCGCCAAAGCGCCTTCGACGTCGTGATCGTCGACGAGGCCAGCCAGGTCGGCATCGAGAACCTGTTCCTGCTGTGGCTGGCACCGCGGGTGATCGTCGTCGGCGACGACAAGCAGTGCACACCGTCCGAGGTGAAGCACGGGGCACTGGACAAGGTCTTCGACCGGCTCGACACGCTGCTGCCGGACATCCCGAACTACCTGCGCTCCGGGTTCACCCCGCGGTCGAGCGTCTTCTCGCTCCTGCGCACGAGGTTCGGTCAGGTCATCCGGCTGCGCGAGCACTTCCGGTGCATGCCGGAGATCATCACGTGGTCGTCTCAGATGTTCTACCGCGATGCGCCGCTGATCCCGGTCCGGCAGCACGGCGCCGACCGGCTGCCTCCGCTGAAGACGACGTTCGTGCCTGGTGCCTACATCGAGGGCGCCAACTCGACGCTGCGCAACGAGGTCGAGGCCGAGGCGATCGTCGAGGCGCTCGTGGGCTGCCTGCAGGACCCGGCCTACGACGGGAAGACCTTCGGTGTCGTCGTCCTGCAGGGCCAGGCGCAGGTGGACGTCATCCGGGAGGCGCTGCTCAGCCGGGTCGAGCCGGAGGAGTGGGAGCGCCGCAACATCCGGATCGGCACCCCGCCGGACTTCCAGGGCGACGAGCGCGACGTCGTCCTGCTCAGCCTGGTCACCGCGCCGGACCACAAGCGGGCCTCGCAGACCCGGCTGGACGCGCAGCGCTCCTACAACGTGGCGGCGTCGCGCGCCCGGGACCAGCTGTGGCTGTTCCACTCCGTCATGGCCGACCAGCTGCGCAAGGACGACCTGCGGTCGCAGCTGCTCTCGTACATGACGTCGATGCCGGTCGCCGCAGCCGCGCCGATGCCGGACGACGTGCCGGAGAACGAGCGGCACGACGACTTCGACAGCCTCTTCGAGCAGCGCGTCTTCCGACGCATCCAGCAGCGGGGCTACCACGTCACGCCGCAGGTCGAGGTCAACGGACGGCGCATCGACCTGGTCATCACCGGCGCGCAGGGGAAGCTGGCGGTCGAGTGCGACGGCGACGCCTGGCACAGCTCGCCGGAGCAGGTGGCCAGCGACTTCGCCCGCGAACTGGAGCTGCGACGCTGCGGCTGGCACTTCTGGCGGATCCGCGAGTCGCGGTACTACCTCGATCCCGAGGGCGCGCTCGCCGACCTGTGGGTCACGCTCGACAGGCGGGGGATCGGGCCCGCTCGCATCACCGCAGACGGCGTGACCGTCGCCGACTGGACGCCGCTCGACCTCCCCGCCACCGATGACGCGGTGGAGGCCGAGCCCGACGAGGTCAGCGATGCTCTGCCAGGCGGCGTTCGGGACATTTCGTCGCCGCGGCCGCCGGCGATCGATCCGGAGCCCTCGGCTCACGTGCCGCCAGCGCCTCCGGCTCCTGCGGCCGTCGAGGTCGTCGCGACGGCCGGCCCGGCGGGCCCTGCGGACGCTCCTCCCGCTGTGGCGGAGCCTGGTCCAACAACGCGCACGTTCTCCGTTCCGGCGGCTGGCCAGGGAACTGCCCCGAACGGCCGGGCCGGCTCAGTCGTGGACGAGGAGACGCGGGCGCTGGTGCTGGAGCTGGCCACGGACGGTGCGCTGACCAACGAGGTCGTCCGCCAGTTCCTCGGGGTCAGCGCTGACGAGGCTCGACGCGTCCTGGTCGCCCTCACCGATGATGGGCTCCTGGAAAAGCGAGGTGCCACGAAGGGCACGCACTACGTGCTGCCGGATTCCGGCGACGTGTCCAGGACGTCCGTCACCGGTGATGTTCGAGAGGGCATCCATGAGCCCGCCCGGAGCGTCAGTGACGTCACCGAGGACGGCATGACCAAGCAGGTGCTCGAACTCGCGGCACGCGGCCCGTTGACCAACGAGATGGTCAGGCAGCTCCTGGACGTCGATCGGACGGTCGCGCGGCGTCTCCTCGGCCGGCTCGCGGACGATGGCCTCCTGGAGCTACGCGGAGCAGGACGTGGTGCCCACTACGTCCTCGCCGGGACGTCCGAGCCGGTGAGGTCCGACACTGATGGAGCCGCGCGACAAGCTCGCTGGATCCAGGGCTTCAACCGGCAGCCGCGCGCCGAGTCCGGCGATCACCCGATGCCATCCAGCGGCGACGAGCCGGGGAGCCCGACCGAAGCCGTGGGCGCCGGCACGGGGCCGCTGTCGGAGAAGGCCATAGCGGCACTCAAACTGCGGTTCGGACAGCGGCTGAGGCGGGATCTCCAGGAGGTGGCTCGCCGGTGCAACTACCGTCCGACGTACTACCAGCGGATGCTCACCCAGCAAGGAGGGTGGGCCACTGCGCGGCAGCTCCTCGCGGAGCCCAAGGTGCACGACGGGCTGGCCCGACTGTGGGAGCTCAGGATGTTGCAGCACAGCCTGGAGGCCGCCGTCCTCGATCCGACGTATCGCGAGCTGTTCACCGATCGGGAGATCGTCACGGCACGGCGGCGCCTGGCGGAGCTCGGGTTCTCGGTCGACGGGTAACCACAACAGCAGCACGTATCTGTCTGAAGACGCGGGGTTGAGGAAGCCGTGGCAGGCTCCGCGAACGACAGGGTCGTCTTCGAAGGGGGCTCCGTGGACGACAGGGTGCTGGGTCAAGCTGGACGTCCCGTACCGGATGCAGGTCGGGCCGTTCTCGACGCCGGCCTTGGTAGAGGGGAGTCGGCCTTTGTGCCCGGACGTCACATCTGGACACCGGCTGTGGCGAGCGAGCTGGATCGGTGTTACACGCAGCGCCCCAACCTGACGTCTGGCGCGGACTTCCTCACGAAATTGCGGGCGCAGCTCGCCGACGCCGAGCCGGAGGCCAAACTCCTCTTTGCGGAGCTTCTCTACCTCAACCTCCTGCCGCTGGCGAACGTGGGTGGCAGTAGGAAGCGGCAGGTCGTCAACACAGTGCTGTCATGGCTGCCCGAGCCGATCTCGATCCCACCACACCTGGATGCGCCACTCGACAAGGGCGTCTTCAACGGCGGAGTGGGAGGCAACACTTACCGCTGGGCCGCTCTGGTCTACCTCATCAACATCGTGCGGGAGTGGTGGACGAAATCTGACGCCGACCGACAGCACGCATTGTCGGACCCGTGGGCCTTCAAGGGGTTCTTGGAGTCAGTGAAGGCCAAGGCAGCGGCCAACCAGAGGCACGCGCTCAAGTACCTGGCGTTCCCAGAAGTCTTTCAACCGATCGTCAGCACCAACGACCGCGCCAAGATCCGCGACGCGTACAAGTACATCCTCGGACGGCCACCCGGGGACATCGATCGTGACCTGCTGGAGATCCGGGACAAGCTGCAGAAGCAGTCGCCCGATGTGGTCGTCGACTTCTACCTGCCGCCCTGGTCTGCGGCGTGGGTGACTACAACCGCGGTGTCTGCCGGCGCCCACGCCTGGCTCGTCCGTCCTCCCGCGTCCGCCGACCGGGATGCGGTCGTTGAACAGTGGCTCGTGAAGGGAGACATTAGCCTGCCTGCCGCTGGGCTCGAGGATGTGTCACCTGGGGCCTCCATCAGTGCAATCAGAGAAGCGGTGAGTGCCACCTACAGCGGCATGGAGTACGTCAGTCAGCTCCAGCTGTCCAATGACGTGCACGCGATCCTGTCGCGGATGCGAAGCGGCGACATCGTCGCTGCGCTGTCGAGCGAAGGACTGCGGCTCGGCAGGCTGGGAAAAAGTGGTCCTGGCTTCAACGAGGATGACCCGTCCCGTGAGCTCCGCAGGGCGGTGCAGTGGTTCACGTCGCTGGAGCCGATCCCCATCGCAGATCTCCCTGACCCGCTCTCTGCGCACCTCGACACACCGGGCGCGGTTGTGGACCTGTCCGAAGACTACGCAGTCCTCGCGGAACTGATCGGCGAAGGGAGCGCTGCGGACGACGGATCCGCAGAGATCGACACCCCGTCAGCAAGAGTGACGGTCGCGGATGAGATGCCGCGCCTACAGGAGGCCTCCAAGGACCTCGCTGACCGACTTCTCATCGACGTCGAGCACCTACAGGAGTGGATCAACCTGCTCCAAGACCGACAGCAGGTCATCTTTTACGGTCCTCCTGGAACTGGAAAGACCTACCTCGCGGAGCGGTTGGCGCGATATCTGGCCGACGCGGAGCGTGGAGAGAGCGAGCGGGTGCGGCTCGTCCAGTTCCACCCGAGTACGTCCTACGAGGACTTCGTCGAGGGATTCCGGCCGGCGGGTGGGAACGGTGGACAGATCAGCTTCCAGCTCACTCCGGGTCCGCTCAGCCGTGTGGCAGCTGCCGCACGTACGGATCCAGGTCATCCGTACTTCCTCATCATCGACGAGATCAATCGGGGCAATCTCGCCAAGATCTTCGGCGAGCTGTACTACCTCCTGGAATACCGGGACCGCGGCATCAACCTGCTCTACCGGCCCGACAAGCCGTTCACCCTGCCTCGCAACCTCTTCCTCATCGGCACGATGAACACCGCCGATCGCTCGATCGCGCTCGTTGACGCGGCCATGCGGCGCAGGTTCGCCTTTGTGGAACTGCATCCCGATGGCGAGCCAGTGCGGAGCCTGTTGCCACGCTGGCTCGAACGCGAGGGGTGGCCGGCTGAGCGGGCGGACTTGCTCAGGGCCCTCAACGAGCGCCTCGACGAGCGGGACTTCAAGGTCGGGCCGTCTTACCTCATGAAGGCGGACGCCGACCGCCCAGAGGGCCTCCAGCGGGTCTGGCGGTACTCCATCCTCCCGCTCCTGGTGGAGCAGTACTACGGCCGGCTCTCCCCGGACGAGATCGAGAAGCAGTTTGGGCTGGAGGCTCTGCGCCGAGCCGTGCGGGTCGTCCCGGCCGAGGTCGCGGTTCCTGATAACACGGCTACCGGCACGGAAGCGCGGGTGGACGGCTCCGGCTCTCAGTGATGTCGATGTGCCAACGGATCGCGCTGGCGGAGAACGGACCTCCGCAGGACGTGGTCCTGGACGGCGCCGTGGCTGCCGCCCTCGCGGCCAGTGAGCTGGTGCGTGTCGAGCCACGTCCGGGTGGGGCCTTCCTGCTCCTTCCCGGGGCCCGAGTCGGTGCCGTACGTGTGCGGCACGAGGACGCCGAGGTCGATCTGAGCGTTGCCCCGAAGGTCGGAATCGCCCGCTTGCTCTTCATGCTCGCGTACACCAGCGACCCTGGATGGCGGGACGACATGGCGTCGTTGGCTCGGGCTCCCGACCTGCTGTCGGCCGTGGTGGAGGCGCTCGGGCGGGCGGCGAATTCCGCCGTGGAGGGAGGTGTACTGCAGGGCTATCGCACCCTTGACAAAGCGTTGCCTGTTGTCCGGGGTCGCATCCTCGCGGCCTCACAGATGACCCGGCGGCTGGCGTTCCCGCTGCCGATCGAGGTGCGTCACGACGAGTACGACACCGACATCGCGGAGAACCAGATCCTGCGTGCTGCCTGCCGCGTAGGGCTGCGTGTCGCACGCATCACGCCCGCGACACGGTCGCGCCTCATGCGCGTCGTGGCTCGCCTCGACGGCGTCAGCCCGCTTCGGGACGGCGCACCGCGTCCCCTCTGGCGCCGGACCCGGTTGAACGCGCGGTACGTGCCCGCGCTGCGACTGGCCGAGCTCGTCCTCGACCGGGTCACCATCGAGAGCTCCCCGGTTCGCGGCGTGGAGGCGCACGGGTTCGTCGTCACGATGTGGAAGGTGTTCGAGGACTTCGTCACCGTGGCCCTCGCCGAGGCGTTGCGGCACCACTCCGGCACGACTCGGCGGCAGTACCCGATCAACCTGGACGCGCAGGGACTGGTACCCATGCGCCCGGACCTCGTCCATCTGCGCGGCGCGGAACCGGTGGCCGTTGTCGACGCGAAGTACAAGGCAGAGCGGATCGACGGCTTCCCCAATGCCGACGCGTACCAGGTGCTGGCCTACTGCACGGCGTTGCGGTTGACGCGAGGTCACCTCATCTACGCAAAGGGGCTGGAAGAGAAGCGGCGATACGACATCCCGGCCAACGGCATCTCGATCGACGCCCATGCACTCGACCTCGGCGGAACGCCCGCACAACTGCTCGAGCGGATCGAGCGCCTGGCCGAGATCCTCCTCGAGGGCGACTGACCGCGGCGTTTCCCCCGATACAGCCGCGACCCCAGCGCGGGCTGTCTGCCACCTCGGAGTGATCCGCTCGACGCTCGGCTGAGAAGTGCCCGGGTCCCTGCCGAAGACGCATGGGCAGACAATCAGCCCCAGCCGTGAGGGAACGATGACCGCAACAGCTCAGCCGGGAGCGACCGGCAAGTTCGGCTTTCTCAAGGAGGGCATGTCCGCCGCGGGCAAGCTCGTCGCCGACATGAAGCTGGACGAGAAGCTCACGCCCCTCGTCGACGCGAGCAAGCAGGCGGCACAAACCGGTCTCAAGACAGCAGCGCACGTCGGCAACCAGGCGCGCGAGGTCGTGTCGCAGGAGAAGCTCTGGGACGAGCAGCGGGCGCTCGTCGACTCGCTCGTCGAGGTCCTCTCGCTGCAGCAGTCGCTGATCGAGGACCTGCGGGGCCGGGTCTCGGCCCTTGAATCTCGGTGAACCCGAGCTGCGGGGAGGCCATCGACGATCTGCGGGACCGGGCGGCCCGACCCGGGTTGGGGCCCATCCCGTGGCCGGCGATCACCCAACGACTCGCGGCGTTGAAGTCCCGGGTAGGGCAGGACCTCACCACTCTCGCGCTCGCTGCCGATGGCCTGCAGGCCGCCGCTGAGGACGAGTGGCCGGCCGAGGTCACCTCAGCGCTGCAGCGTCTCGGTTGGCCGGACCACTGGGACCCGCGTTCCCTCGGCCAGCTCTGGCACCCGGTGGACCCCGGCGAGGCACGCGGCTTCGTGAGCGGGGTCAAGGGGACCGTCTTCGAGGAGGAGGTCGCCCAGCGTGTTGAGTCGGGGGAGCTGTCGCTTCCCGATGGGGGAGACCGGCTCCGGCTGGCTGAGGACGTCCAGCAGCCGGGCTGGGACGCCGAGGTGCTGGACGGCGAGGAAGTCATCGGTGTCGTCCAGATGAAGGCCACCGACTCCGTCGGCTACCTGCAGGAGCACCTGGAGCGATACCCCGGGATCGACGGCGTCATCACCACGTCGGAGGTCGCGCAGACCGCCGCCGAGCGCGGCGTCGACGTCGTCGACAGCGGCATCGCGAACGACGACCTGGAAGAAGCCGTCCAGGGTGCAGTCGACTCGCTCGACGCGGCGAGCCTCGCGCACGAGTACCTACCGGTGTACGGGCTGGGCTCGGTGGCCGTCCGCGCGGTGGTGGCGGCCCGAAGGGGTGCGTCACGAGACGAGGTCTCAGCCCTGCTGAAGGAGGAGGGCATCTCTCTCTTGGCTGTCAACGCCGCGGGCCTGCTCGTCGAGACCGCCACCGGCACCGTGTTCCTGCGTCCGGTCACCACGACTGCCATCCGCCTCGGCACGCACCGCGCCAGGGTCGCGCGCCGCTCCGCCGAGGACCTGGCTGAGCAGCAGGCGGCGCTCGCGGGCCTCACCACCCGCGCCCGCCAACTCGTCACCGCCGCGGGGAAGGGCTGATCCGTGGCCGCGTGGCGCAACCGCCGGAGGAGCCGGGCGCGGCTGAGCCACCCAGGCGAGGATCGCCCCATGACCGGCCACGTCTTCGTCGTCCCAGGGACCCTCCAGTCGCTGACCTACGACGACGTCCTCATCTCGACGGACTTCGGCGGAGGCGTAGGACGCAAGTGGTGGCCGGTGTTCGGCTGGTCTGACGAGGAGGGTGCCGCAAAGCACCGGTCCCTCCCGCAGCTGTCCCCACAGCGGCGGGTCGCGAAGGTCCCACCGCTGACCAAGGAGCCCGACGAACCGAACCGCTGGCTGGTCGCGGTCGGAGCGACCTCGTCCACGCCGGTCTCCTGGCTCTTCGAGGGCGTACGCACCGCACTGGCCGAGGTGGTCGCAGCGGGCCGGATGGGACTGCCCGAGGGGCGTCCGCGGAGAGTGGCGATGCCGGTCATGGGTGTGGGCCGCGGCGGCTTCGATGGCCATCGCGGAGACGTCATTCACGGCTTGCTGGACGAGGCGCAGAAGGCCGCCGAGGAGCGCGACGTGGACGTCGTCATCGTCGCGGCGAACCCCTCCGACTACTCCGCCCTGCAGGCTCTGCGGACGGCGCGGCACTCCCGGCCTCTGCCGGGCGACCGGGAGGAGCACGCGCAGCGGCTGGCCACCCTGGCTCGGTCGCAGAACCTGGCGCTGTTCATGGGCGCCGGCACCGGCGTGGCCGCGGGCCTGCCCTCCTGGTCCGGCCTCCTGGAGCACCTGGCTGACCGAGTCGGCCTGGGCTCGGCCGCCGGCCTCTCCGATGCCCTGGGCCCACTCGACGCCGCGGAGCTCCTCCGGCGCTACGCCGACCGCAAGGAGCGGGAGGAGAACCCGGGAAACCCGCGACCGAACCCGCTCGGCGCCCACGTCGCGGAGGCGATCGGTGACCGGAAGCGCTACGCGCTCAGCCACGCCTTCCTCGCGGCGCTGGACGTCGACCAGGCGATCACCACGAACTTCGACAAGCTCTACGAGACCGCGGTCCGGGAGATCCGCAGCGCCGAGCCGTTCGTCGTCCTGCCGGAGACCACGTCGGAGGAGGTCGGCGTCACGGACGGGCGGCGACCGTGGTTGCTCAAGCTCCACGGCGACGTCGATCAGCCCGCGGACATCGTCCTCGATCGCCGCTCCTTCGTCCGCTACGACGCCCGTCGCCGGCCGCTCGGCGGGGTTCTGCAGACGACGCTGCTCACGAAACACCTGCTCGTCGTCGGTGCGTCCATGACTGACGACAACGTCATCCGGCTCATCCACGAGGTCGCGGAGCTCAACGAGCGCCCGGGGCAGCAGCGCAGCTTCGGCACCGTGCTCAGTCTCCGCGCCGACCCGGTGCGCGCCCAGCTCTGGGAACCGGAGCTCGAGTACCTCGACCTCGGCAACGCCGACGGCAACCTCGTCACGGCAGGACGGGAGCTCGAGGTCTTCCTCGACCGGGTCGCGATGCTCGCCGCGCCCCGCACCGCTCACCTCCTCGACCCGCGGTACCGGGAGCTGCTCGGGAGCGGGGAGGAGCAGCGGCTCGCCGCCGAGTTGGCCGGGCTCGCGGCGGCGGTGGCGAGCCTGTCGGAAGGCGTCCGGGAGCGGGCCGGCTGGGACGACGTGGTCACGGCCTTGGAGCGGCTGGGCGCGCCGAGGCGCTGAGGAGCCTGCCGGTTCCCTCGGTGGGGGAGTCAAGGCCGCGCGACGGGACGCCGATAACGATCCCGAAGCGTCTCAGTTCCGAACGGGTCTGGGGCCTCCCTGACCTCAGCCCCGAGCCGGAACGGTGCAACCGATGTACGAACTCGCCGCCGTGGCCTGCCGCGCCTCGACCCATCGCCAACCCGGCGTGCTCGCGTCCCTGAGGCTCCGGGGCGCGCTCGTCCGCGGTCGCTGGCTCACCTGGTGATGCAGCGGGCAGTGTCAGGGCTGCACCTCCACCGGTCCGAGAGCGCCCAGGCGCTGGTCGACGCGCTCGTCCACCAGCTCGCCGACCCGCCGGAGGACCCCTTCGAGCGGGATGTCATCGCCGTTCCCGCCCGGGGGATCGAGCGCTGGATCACACAGCAGCTGGCATCGCACCTCGGCGCCACCGGCAAGCGAGACGGGATCTGCGCCCGCGTCGAGTTCCCGCGGCCGGGCGACCTGCTGCTCCGCGCGGTCGCGGCGGCAAGCCCTGACCACGCCGCCGCGGTCGACGCCTGGCAGCCCGCTCGAGTGGTCTGGTCGATGCTCGACGTCCTCGACGAGGTCCTGAGCGAGGCCCCGCTCGAAGGAACCGACTGGTGCGCCGCCTTGCGCCGCCACCTCACCACGGCCGACGGCTCGCCCAGCGACCGGCGCTACGGCGTCGCACACCGGCTCACCGACACGTTCGCCCGCTACGCCGCGGCCCGTCCCCACCTGATCCGCGCATGGCAGGCGGGCGACTCCACCGCGCCGGCCGACCTGAGCTGGCAGCCCGAGCTCTGGCGCCGGCTGCGGCGGCGCGTCGCGCACCCCTCACCGGCCGAGCTCCTCGACGACGCGTGCCGCGAACTCCGCAGGAGCCCCGCCGCCGTCGACCTGCCCGCGCGATTGAGCGTCTTCGGCGCCAGCCGGATCGACGCCGCAAACCTCCAGGTGCTCGCCGCGCTCGCCGACTCCCGCGACGTCCACCTCTGGATCAACTCCGCGAGCCCAGCGCTTTGGGACGCCGTCACGCAGGCGGCGCCCACCGGCCAAAGGCGGGCCGACCTCCGCGTGCCGATCCGCAACCCCTTGTTGGCTTCGCTCTCGCGTGACGTCCGGGAGCTGCAGGCGCGGCTGCTCGCGCTGGCCCCGGCCAGCGACGTCCACCACCCGCCGGCCCGGCCGGCCGCGCCGCTGACCCTGCTCCAGCACCTGCAGGCCGGCCTGTCCTCCGACCACCGTCCCGCACGGCGACACCAGCTTGCACAGGACGACCGGTCCGTCCAAGTCCACGCCTGCCACGGCCGCGCCCGCCAGGTCGAGGTCCTGCGGGAGGTCGTCGTCGGCCTGCTCCAGGACGACCCGACGCTGGAGCCGCGGGACGTCCTGGTCATGTGCCCGGACGTGGAGACCTACGCGCCGCTGATCGAGGCTGTCTTCGGCGCCGACGACCACCCCGGCAGCCAGCTGCGGGTGTCGATGGCCGACCGGTCGCCGCGGATGGTCAACCCACTCCTCGGCGTCGCTGCCGACCTGCTCGACCTCGCCGGCAGCCGCGTGCCCGCAACGAGCGTCCTCGACCTGGCCGGTGCCGACCCGGTGCGGCGACGCTTCGGCTTCGACGACGACGACCTCGAGCGGCTGCGGGACTGGACGGTCGCCGCAGGTGTCCGGTGGGGCCTTCACGCTGCCCATCGGGACCGCTGGCAGCTCGGGGACCTCGAGGACGGCACCTGGCGGGCGGGCGTCGACCGGCTGCTGGCCGGGGTCGCGCTGGACGAGGACGGCGGTCCGTGCGGCACCGCCCTCCCCGTGGACGGCGTCGACTCGGCCGCCATCGACCTGGCCGGCCGCTTCGCGGAGTTCATCGACCGGCTCGACGACGCGGTCATGCGGATGAACGGCCGGCACACCGCCTCGGCGTGGGTCGACCTCCTGGAGGAGGCGGTCGGGTTCCTCACCGACGTCCCCGCGGACGAGGCGTGGCAGCCGGCGGGGCTGCGGCGGGTGCTCGACGAGGTCCGGGACAGTGCCGACGGATGCGAGGCCGAGGTCTGCCTCGCCGAGGTCACGGCGCTCGTCGCCGGACGCATCGAGGCCCGACCCACGTCCGCCGGCTTCCGCAACGGCGGCTTGACCGTCTGCACGCTGACCCCGATGCGGTCGGTGCCTCACCGCGTCGTCTGCCTGTTGGGCATGGACGACGGCGCCTTCCCGCGGCAGGCCTCCATCGACGGGGACGACCTCCTCCGGCGCGATCCGTGCCTGGGCGAGCGAGACCCGCGGAGCGAGGACCGGCAACTCCTGCTCGACGCTCTGTGCGCGGCGGGCGAGCGGCTGGTGGTCACGTACTGCGGCGCCGACGTCAGGACCGGCGCGGAGCTCCCGCCAGCCGTCCCGCTCGGGGAGCTCTTCGAGGCGCTCGACGCCATCGCCGTGACGGCCGACGGCCGGCCGGCGCGCGAGGCCGTCGTGGTGCGCCACCCGCTCCAGCCGTTCGACCGGCGCAACTTCGTCCCGGGCCTGCTGGGCCGGCCGGGACCGTTCTCCTTCGACACCACCGCCCTGGCCGGAGCGCAGTCGGCACGCCAGGATCGGGCCGGAGTCCCCCCGTTCCTGGACGAGCCGCTGCCGCGGACGGGGGAGCAGGTGGTGGAGCTCGACCGACTCGTCTCGTTCTGGCAGCACCCGGCCAAGGAGTTCCTCCGGCAGCGCCTGGAGGTCGTGCTCCCTGCCTCCGGCGAGTTCCCGGCCGCCACCCTCCCGCTGGACCCGGACAACCTCGCGCTCTGGGGCGTGGGGGACCGGGTGCTGCAGGACTGCCTGCGCGGGCTGGACTCGGCGGCCGCCCGAGCGGTCGAAGAGGCCCGGGGGCACCTCCCGCCGTCCCCGCTGGGCGACGGCCTGCTGGCCGACGTCTGCGCCGAGGTGGACGGCCTTCTCGCGCAGAGCGCGGACATCCGCACCGGTCCTGCCGACACGGTCGACGTGGACGTGGCGCTGCCTGGCGGGCCGCGGCTGACGGGCGTGGTCCAAGGCGTCCACGGGGACGCGCTGGTCACCGTAACCTACTCCAAGATCCGCGCGAAGCAGCGGCTCCGCGCGTGGATCGAGTTCCTCGCGGTCACGGTTGCGCGTCCGGACCGCGCCTGCCGCGCCGTCCTCGTCGGTCGCGGCGACGACAACCGGGTCGCCGTGGTCACCCTCCCGCCGCTCGATCGCCAGGCCGCGCTGGAGGCGCTGTGCGAGCTCGTGCGGTTGCGGGCCGTCGGCTGCTCCACGCCGCTCCCGTTGCCCGTCGGCACGGGGGAGGCCTACGCGCGCGTACCCCGCGCCAACCCGGACGGCGCGTGGGCGGCAGCGGCACGGTGTTGGGTCTCCGGCCACTTCCCCAAGGAGGACGCCGACGAGGCCCATGTCCTGGTCTGGGGGGAAGGCGCGCCCTTGGACACGCTGCGTACCTGGACTGCCCCGCCCGGGACCTTCCCGACCGGCGCCCCCGGGGACAGCGACTTCGACCGCCTTGCCCGCACGGTGTGGGAGCCGGTGCTGCAGCACGAGAAGCAGGAGCTCCGATGACCGCCGTCCCTCCGACCGTGGCGCCGGTCGACCTGCGCGGGCCGCTGCCCACGGGCACATCCGTCCTGGAGGCCAGCGCCGGCACGGGCAAGACGTACACGATCGCCGCCCTCGTCACGCGGTACCTCGCCGAGGGGGAGGCCCGCCTCGGCGAGCTGCTCGTCGTCACCTTCGGACGCCTGGCCACCAGCGAGCTGAGAACCCGCATCCGGGAACGGCTCGCCGTCACGCGCGACGCCCTGGCCGATCCCGCGAGCGCCCGGAGCTCGGCGGACGCGATTGTCGCGCTGCTGGCCGAGGGGACGGAGGCGGAGGTCGCCGAGCGCCGGCGCCGGCTCACCGAGGCCCTGGCCGACTACGACGCGGCCACCATCGCCACGATCCACCAGTTCTGCCAGGAGGCCCTCCGCGGGCTCGGTGTCGTGGCCGACGTAGACCCCGGCACCACGCTGAGCGAGGACCTGCGGGACCTCGTCGACGAGGTCTGCGACGACGTCTACCTCCGGCTGTTCCGCGACCGCTCCCGTCGCGACCTGGCGGCACCGGACTTCTCCCACGAGGACGCGCGTGCCGTCGCGCGAGCCGCCGCGCTGGACGACCCGCAGGCGCTGCTCGCCCCCGCGGACGAGCCGATCGACTCGCTCGCGGGCTTCCGCGTGCACTTCGCGGCCGAAGTCCGCGCGGAGGGCGAGCGGCGCAAGCGGGCGCTGCGCGTGCAGGGGTTCGACGACCTGCTGGTCCGGACCCGGGACGCGCTGGCCGACCCGGTGACCGGGCCGTCCGCCCAGGCCCGGCTCCGGGACCGCTTCCAGGTGGTCCTCGTCGACGAGTTCCAGGACACCGACCCCGTGCAGTGGGAGGTCTTCCGGCTCGCCTTCCACGAGGCGCGCACCCTGGTGCTGATCGGGGACCCGAAGCAGGCGATCTACGGGTTCCGGGGCGGGGACATCCGCACCTATCTGGCTGCCAAGGGCCTCGCGACCGCCCACGCCAGCCTCGACACCAACTGGCGCAGCGACCGCCGGCTCCTCGACGGCCTACACACGCTCTTCCGCGGCGCCGCTCTCGGGGACCCCTCGATCGTCGTCCGCCCGGTGCAGGCCGGGCACGCGGGAACGGCGGTCGGCCCCCGCGCCGACGCCCCCGTGGCCGTCCGGCAGCTCCTGCGGGTCGGGCTGCCCGCCGGTCAGGGCAACCGCATCAAGGTCGACGCCGCCCGGCAGGCGGTCGCCGGCGACGTCGCCGTCCAGGTGCGCGCTCTGCTCGACGCCGGTCACACCGTCACCCCGCGCTCTGGCACCGGGTCGAGCCGTGAGCTGACCTGTGGCGACGTCGCCGTCCTCGTGCGCACCGGCGCCCAGGCCCTCCTGGTCCGCGACGCGCTGCTGGCGTGCGGTGTGCCCTCTGTGCTGACCGGCGTCTTCAGCGTCTTCGCCACGGACGCGGCCGAGGACTGGGTGCTCCTCCTCGAGGCCCTCGGCGCGCCGCACCGCCGTGGCCTGGTGCGACGACTCGCGCTCACCGCCTGGTTCGGCTGGACGGCCGCCGAGATCGACGAGCGGGGCAGTGAGGCCACCGACGAGCTGGCTGACGTCCTCCGGGCCTGGGAGGAGGTGCTGGCTCGCCGCGGCGTGGCGGCCCTCTTCGCCGCGATCTCCGCGGACCGCGAACTGCCCGTGCGCCTGCTCCGTCGGCCCGACGGGGAACGCGAGCTGACCGACCGGCGGCACATCGCAGAGGCCCTGCACGCCGAGGCGACGCGGTCGCGGCTCGGCCTGAGCGGGCTGCAGGCGTGGCTGCGGGCCCGGATCCAGGAGGCCCGGCAGGACCAGGACCAGGAACGGGCGCGTCGGTTGTCCACCGACGACGCCGCGGTGCAGATCGTGACCGTCCACGCCAGCAAGGGCTTGGAGTTCCCTGTCGTCTTCGTCCCGTTCGCCTGGGACTCAGCCGGTGGTGGACCGCGGGAGCAACTGCCTCGGCTGCACGACGGTGCTGGCCGTCGGGTGCGGCACGTCGGCGGCAAGACCGCCGCCAACTACCAGGCGGCCTGCCAGGCGGAGAAGGACGACAGCGCCGGCGAGGAGCTGCGCCTGCTCTACGTGGCCATGACCCGCGCCGTCTCCCGGCTGGTGCTCTGGTGGGCGCCGGGGAGCTCGACGATGACGAGTCCGCTGCACCGGCTGCTGTTCGCGCCGACCCCCTCGGTCGAGGTGCCGGCGAAGGTGGCGGTGCCGAGCGACGACGACGCCCTCGCCCGATTCCAGGCCCTGGCCGCTGCGGCCCCCGGTGGAGTGGAGGTCGTCGCGTTCACCGCGCCGGAGGAGGCCGGCCCGTCGGCCTCCCCAGCGGCGACCGGGGCGGACGAGGAGCTGGCGGCCGCGCAGCTCACCCAGACCATCGACACCGACTGGCGGCGGACCTCCTACACGGGCCTCACCCGGCGGGTTCACGAGCAGCACGCCGCCGTCGTCGTCGAGCCAGAGGTCATGGGCAAGGAGGACGAGACCGACGACGTCCCGGTGGACGACGTCCCGGGCGGGCCCGCCGCGGAGGAGCGGCTGCGGGACGTGCCATCACCCATGGCCGACCTGGCCGGTGGGGCGGCGTTCGGCACCCTCGTGCACGCGGTCCTGGAGGAGGCGCTGCGCGCCGACGGGGACCCGGTGGACCGGCTGCGCGCGGCCGCGCACCGCACGCTCGCTGGTCGCATGGGCGGACCGGCGCCGAACGAGCTCGCCGCTGCCTTGACGCCGGCGCTGTCGACCCCCCTCGGCGCGCTCGCCGGCGGCCGGCGACTGCGGGACGTCCCGCCCAGCGACGTCCTGACCGAGCTGGACTTCGAGCTGGCACTCGCCGGCGGCGACCGGCCTGCGGCGGATGTGCGGCTCGGGGACGTGGCCGAGCTCCTGCGGGACCTGCTCCCGGCGGGCGACCGCATGGCGGCCTATCCGGACGCACTGGACAGCCCTGAACTGGCCGGCCAGCGGCTGCGGGGCTTCCTCACCGGCTCCGTGGACGCCGTCCTGCGGGTCCACGACGGCGGGCAGCCGCGGTACCTGGTGGTCGACCACAAGACCAACCGGCTGGCCGACCCGGCGGTCGCGCTGACCGCCTGGCACTACCGCCCGGCCGCGCTGGACGCCGCGATGATCGCCGCGCACTACCCGCTGCAGGCACTGCTGTACCAGGTGGCGCTGCACCGCTTCCTGCGCTGGCGTCAGCCGGACTACGTGGCGGACGAGCACCTCGGCGGTGTGCTCTACCTCTTCCTGCGCGGCATGTGCGGCGACGCGGCCGGCCGCGCGCCTGAGGGAGACGCCCCGGGCGTGTGGTCGTGGCGCCCACCGGCCGGCGTGGTCGTCGCACTGTCGGACCTGCTCGCGGAGGGGACTCGATGACGATCGCGCCGGAGCCGACAGTCGCGGTGAACGCCACCGGCCTGCTGGCTGAGTTCAACCGGGCCGGGGTGCTGCACGCCGCCGACGTCCACGTGGCCCAGCGGCTGGGCCGGCTCCGCGGCGAGCGCGACGAGCAGGTGCTGCTTGCTGCGGCGCTCGTCGTCCGGAGCACCCGGCAGGGGTCGGTGATGCTCCCGCTGGCCGATGCCCGGCGGACGGCGGTGCTCGCGGACACACCGGAGGCAACCGCTGTGGCTGCGGCACTGCCGTGGCCGGAGCCGACCGGCTGGCTGGCCGCGGTTGGAAGCAGCCCGCTGGTCGGTGCGGATGGCCGCCCGCCGCTGCGCCTGGAGGGCGGTGCGCTCTGGCTGGATCGCTACTGGCGGCAGGAGGTCGCCGTGGCCGAGGACCTGCTGCGGCGGGCCTCCGACGCGCCGGAGGTCGACCTGGACCGGCTCGGCACGGTGCTCTCGCGCCTGTGGCCGGACACCGCCCCGGACGACCAGCGGCTCGCGGCCGCGGTCTGCACGCTGTCCCGCGTGTCCGTGCTCGCCGGCGGACCAGGAACGGGAAAGACGACGACCGTGGCCCGGCTCGTGGCAGCGTTCCGCGAGCTGGCAGAGGTGGGAGTGCCGCCGCGGCTGGCGCTGGCCGCGCCCACGGGCAAGGCGGCCGCGCGGATGAAGGAGGCGATGCACGAGGCGGCGGAGCGCGATCAGACCCTCGTAGAGGCCGACCGGGACCTGCTGCGGCAGGTGCCCGCCTCGACCCTGCACCGGCTGCTGCGGCTCGGCTATCGGTCCCCGCGGTACGCGTACGGGCCGGACAACCCGCTCCCGCTGGACGTGCTGGTGGTCGACGAGGCATCGATGATCTCGCTGACGCTCTTCGCCAAGCTGCTGGCGGCGCTGCCGTCGAGGGCCCAGCTGGTCATCGTGGGCGACCCCGACCAGCTGACCGCCGTGGAGGCCGGCGCCGTTCTGGCCGACCTGACGGCCGGGGCGGAGGAGGACAGCCGGCGCACCGCCACGCGAGCCGCGGAGTTGCAGGTGGCAGTGCCGCACGACGTCTGCGCCGATGCCCCGGTGGCGCCCGAGTCGGCCGCGGCGCTGGTGCGGAACGGCATCGCCTTCCTGCGGAAGGTGCACCGCTACGCCGACGGTGGTCCGATCGCCGGCCTCGCCGCCCGGATCCGGACGGGGGGCGGGACCTCCGCACTCGAGCTGCTCGGCAGCGGCGTCAAGGAACTGCGCTTCCACGAGGTGGCCGACGACGGACCGCTGACCGGGCCTCCGCTGGCCGCGCTGCGGGCAGAGGTGGTCGCCCACGCCCGGACGGTGATCGAGGCGGCTCGGGACGGCGATGCGGCCCGGGCTCTCGTCGCGTTGGAGCGGCACCGCCTCATGTGCGCGCACCGGCGCGGGCCGCGAGGGGTCGGCTACTGGGACCGGCTCGTGGAGCGCTGGGTCGCAGAGGACGTCGGCGTGACGGCTCGGCGCGACGGCCGGTATGCCGGACTGCCGCTGCTCGTGCTGGAGAACGACTACGACAACGACCTGTTCAACGGGGACACTGGCGTCGTTGTCGACCGCGGCGGAGACCTGGTCGGGGTCTTCGGCTCGCCAGAGGACCCCGTGGAGGTCGCGCTGGGCCGACTCGGGGCGGTGGTGCCGATGCGCGCCCTGACGGTGCACCGCAGCCAGGGGTCGCAGTTCGACCGGGTGACCGTGGTGCTGCCCTCTCCGACGTCCCCGCTGGCGACCCGGGAGATGCTGTACACGGCCGTGACGCGGGCGCGGTCTGCCGTGACCGTGATCGGTTCGACGGCGGCGGTGCTCGCCGCGGTGGCGCAGCCGGTGGCTCGGGCAACCGGCCTCCGCGGGAGGCTCGCCGCTTCGGAGCCTCCGGGGAGCGACCAACACCTGTGACGGCGAATCCTCGAGCGCCTGGTGAGCGCGAGTATTCGGCAACCCGAGCCTGCTCGTCGCAGCTCAGGTCACGAACAGCGGCAGGTGCCGTAGATGCTCAGGCGAACACCGCAGGACTGGCACAGGGGTGTCTCGTGCACCGTTCGGCTCGTCTGAGCGGCCGCGGTCACCTTGATCACCATGGCCGGCTTCTTGCTCTGCGTGGAGCGGCCATTGTGGGAGGCCGACAGCCGGCGGCGAGTCAGGACCTCGGCGACCTGTGCCTTGGTGACGTCGGTGCCGCGTGCCCGCAGCAGGGCGGCGAGCCTCTTGTGGCCGATCTGCGGGTGAGCGTGCGCGGCACGGCGGATCTCTGAGGCGATCTTCCGCGGGACGCGCTGTGGGTCTGTCGCGCGCCCAGCGATGCCGGCTGCAGGGAGTGGCCTACCGAGGACAGCAGCGACCTGGGCCGGGCTGACCGGAGTGCCGGCCTTCGTGAGAGAAGCCGCCAAGCGCGGGGCGTCAGCCCGTGTGTCGACGTTGGCGGCGGCCCGGATCTTCCTGCGCACCGACTTCGAGACAGAGCCGGCGGCGGCTCGAGCCCGACGCCGAGTCGGACCTGCCGTTCGGGGTCCCAGGCGCGGCGTTGCGGCCGCCAGCCCGGAACCTCGACGTCCAGGCTGTCTTGGCGCTCAGCCCCGCATCACGGCGATCCGACCGGGTGGTCGACAGCCGTGACGCCTGCAGGTCCCAGGGGGCCTGCCGCTCGACGACCTCGTCGTCCGGTGCGTCGTCCGCCAAGTCCCGTGCGTGGTCCGCGAACCAATTCCCGATCGACCTGGCCACCTGACCTCCTCCGAGCGCTGAGAGGTCGAAGGTGATCACACTCCTGTGACAGGAACGACAGCTCAGGCGGCCGGCCGTCGGTGATCACCCGAAAGGGTGGCGGCAGATCGGAGTCGCCCGCCCCTCAGGGCATTCCTCCGGGACGGGAGACCGCTCGGTGTCGGCGGCCGCGAGGAGCTCGTCCACGGCGCGGTGCAGGGCATCGGCGATCGAGGAGCCCAGCAGCCGCTCGGCGACCGCCCGTTCGACGCTCGTGTAGTACCAGAGCAGCTCGTCGCGGCTCGCGTTGAACGTCGACCAGAACCCCTGCCCGTACCGGCGGACGTCGGCAACGATGCAGAGACCGTTGTGCGTCTTGTCGGCCGCGGTCACCAGCAGCGCGTCGAGCGGCTTGTCGGCGAGGCCGGCCACGTACGGACGCTTCCGCTCGGCCCACGTCCCGCTGCGGTTGCCGTCGGCGTCCAAGCCGTCCGAGCACGCGCGCACGATGTCGGCGACGGCGTCGCCGAACGTCGACCGGATCTCGGCCAGTACCGCGCCGCCGGTACCGGCCGGCGCGTCCTCCACCGCGTCGTGCAGCAGCGCGGCGATCGCCTGGTCCTCGCTGCCGCCGTGCTCGAGCACCAGCGCGCTGACGCTCATCAGGTGCGACACGTACGGCACCTCCGAGCCCTTGCGCCGCTGGTCCCGGTGGTGCCGCGCCGCGAACAGCAGCGCGTCGTCGAACCGCTCGCTCAGCGGGCCGGCCCCCATCGACCGGCGGTCCTCCAGCGTTGCAGTCACGTCTTCTCCTTCCCTTTCTGGACGGCGGCGACGATCGAGTCGACGTCCGCCGGCACGGTTGTCGTCCGGGACGCCGCCCGGATGGCGGCGTCCTGCGTGTACGGGTCGTCGCCCTGGGCGGCCCAGTTGAGTGCCGGCGCCCAGTAGCGGACGACCTCCACCTCGTTCGACCCCGTCGCGCGGGTCACGGTCGCGGAGTCCTCACCACCCAGCCGCAGCTCGAGCACCTCGTTGCCGGCCGTACGGGTCAGCGAGCTGCCCGAGACGCTGGGGACCGCACCGAGCACCCCCAGCAGGACGGCGTAGGACCCCACCCGGTCACCGCTCGCGCCCATCCAGCGCAGCCGCACGTGCGTCGTCTCGCCGCACTGCTCCTGCGACAGCACCCGGTACCGGCCGCCGGTGACGAGCTCCTGCTCGAACGCCTTGACGCCCGAGGCCACCCACGCGGGCACGGCGGGAAAGGGCCCGACCAGCTCGAACAGGAAGCGGGTTCCGAAGCTGTCGGCCACCGCCCGATCGAGCGAGACCCCCCAGAGCGGCATCTCGATCTGACCGGTCCGCAGCTGCCGCTCGATCTGCGGGTCCTCGTCCGGCTTGGACTTGATGCCTCGTCCGGCGAACCCGAGGAACGGCAGTGCGACCTGCGCGTTCCAACCGTTGGCGTCCATGTGCGGTGCCGCGTTGACTGCCCTCAGCAGGTGGACGCCGGCCTCGAGGAGCTCGCGGGACGCCCGAGCCTTCTCCTCGTACCCGGTGATGAACTCGGCGCGGAAGTAGTGGCGGACGCCGGTGAGCACTCGGGCCGCTCCGCGGATCGGCGAGGACCCCACGTTCTGCCCGCCCTGCCAGAGGGCGCATGCCGCGGCCAGGTCCTCGGCCGAGACGGGAGGTTGCCAGGCCGGACGGGCCCACTCCGCCGCCCGTGTCTGGTCCTCGCGCAGAACGGCCACCGCCCGCTCGACCTCGCGGACGACGAGGTCCACCGCCTCGTCCGCAGTCGTCGCCGTCCCGACGGTCGTGCGCTTGGCGGTGGGGGAGGTGAAGCCGTCGTCAGGTGCGCGGAGCACGACGCTCCCGTCCGGATGGAGGGCGACGCCCTGTGTGTAGTAGGTGAGCGGGTCCCGGCTGCTGACGGTCACGTGGAGGGCGCCGTTCCCGCCGACCTTCATCCAGACGGCGACGTCCTCGTCGTCCCACCTGCTGACCCGCGCCGCGACGCGGTCGCGTGCACCAGCGACGTCCGGGGCGCTCACCAGCAGCTCCCGCAGGCGCCGCTGGGCAAGAGCTCCATCCGGCAGGTCGGACAGACGTCCCGTGCCTGCTCACCCTTCTTGGCAGAGCCCGTGCCGACGCTCGACCGCGGCCCGTGCACGCGCCAGTCCATCGCCTCCTTCGCGATGGCCAGGACGACGTCGTAGCGGTCAGCCAGGAGATCGGCGTCGACGTGGAGGTACGTGGTCGCAGGCGTCTTCTCGTCGAGCGTGGCACCAGGGACGTCGCCGACGACCTCGGGTGCGCGCTCGGGCGGCAGGGCGATCGACACCCAGGTCTTGTGCGCGTAGAGGGCGACCGCACTGTCCGTGGAGGGGCGCAGGCTGACGTACTGCGCCTGCCGGTCGGACTCGACTGTCGTCCAGGCGGC
Organism: Geodermatophilus sp. SYSU D01105; assembly: GCF_054050095.1. NCBI lineage: Bacteria > Bacillati > Actinomycetota > Actinomycetes > Geodermatophilales > Geodermatophilaceae > Geodermatophilus > Geodermatophilus sp. SYSU D01105. The sequence continues at coordinate 92,337 of NZ_JBJGYR010000008.1, read as the reverse complement.
GAGGTCGGAGGCGAGTGCCCGGACCGCCGGCGAGGGGGCCAGGTCGTCGAGGTGGTCGTGCAGCGTGCTCATGTGGGCTCCCCGTGGTCTCCGGTCAGCGGTTCTGCTCGAGGCGGTGCAGCGCGGCGGTGAAGCTGTCGTTCCACAGCCCCAGGTGCTCCCACCGCTGGCGGACGAAGTCGGTCGCCTCGGCGACGGACATCCCCTGCTGGCGCACCAGCCAGCCGCGCAGCACCAGGCCGGTGCGCGAGGCGCCGCCGTGGCAGTGCACGAGCAGCCGGTGCCCCTCGGCGCGCAGCGCGGCCATGTCGTCGAGGACGTCGGCCAGGACGGCGTCCAGGTCGTGGTTGTGGTCGTTGTCGGCGATGTAGGCCATCCGGTGCGTCCGGTGCGGGAACGGCTCGCCCAGCCGGCACAGCGAGAGGACGGCGAAGTCCTGCTCGCTGTACCGGGCACCGTCGAGGTTGCCGGCCCAGATGCCGGGGCCCTCCTCGTCGGCCGGGATCACCTCGCGCGGGCCGATCCGCGGGATGACGCCGGGGTCGTACGGCTCGCCGTCCTTGCCGTCGAGCGCGGCCGCCAACTCCTGCAGATCCGCGAGCCGCCAGACCCTGTCCCCGTGGCCGGGCACCCGGCCGTGCACCACCGACGCCCACCGCGCCGGGATCCTGCCCATGCCGTACACCGCCCCGGCCAGCCCGCCGGCGACCGCGGCCACCGTGTCGGTGTCCCCGCCCAGGTCGATGACCAGCCGCATCACCTCGGCGAAGTCCCGCCCGTGCCGCAGCGCCCACACCGCCTGGCCCAGCGTCGGCCACACCGCACCGTTGGACTCGGTGGCGTCCTCAGGGGTCCAGTCCGGCGCGAGCACGGTGGCCCACCGGTCGCGGTGCTCGTCGGCCACCGCCTCCAGCGCGGAGGGGATCGCGGCCAGCGGGTCGCCACCGTCGAGTGCCACGCGCACCAGCTCGTGGAAAATCGCGCAGCCCTCCCCGGCCGACGGGTCGCCGTGGGTGAGCGCCGAGATCCGGCGGGCGGCGTCCATCGTCGCCTCGCGGCCCTCGCGGGCGAACCGGATCGCCGCGGGCGTCGTCCGCATCAGCGACCCGTTGCCGGCGGCCCGCCCGGTGCGGCGGAAGTGCTCGGCCGCGGCGACGTCCCACGGCTCCCCGGAGCCGAGCACCTCGCGCGTCTGGATGCCGACGTCCTTCGGGTCGGCTGCCGCCCAGGCGCGGAACCGGTCGAACAGGTCGGCCTCGTCGAGGCCGCCGCGCTCGACGAGGGACGTCGCGACGAGCAGCGCCATCTGCGTGTCGTCGGTGAACTCGCCCGGCTCCCACGGGCCGCCACCGCACATCTCGGTCTGCGCGCCGCGGGCCGGCTCCGGGAAGCGGGCGGTGAACCGGCCGGGCGGGCCAAACTCGAAAGGGGCACCGAGTGCGTCGCCGATGGCAGAGCCGACCAGCGCGCCGGCGACGCGGGAGGAGCGGTGGAGCGTCATGGGTCAGGCCTCCTGCAGGGGGTGGGTCAGGTCGACGGCGGTCAGGTGGACGGTGCGGTCGTGCCAGGCGACGGCGTCCAGCCGCACCTGGCCGCCACCGCGGAACCGGCGGCCGAGGCCGGCCGGTCCGTCGAGGGTGAGCCGGGTCTTCTCCACCCGCTCGGCGAAGCCGCGGGCGAGGGCTGCCGGCGTGCGGAGCTCCGGACGACCGAGGGCGTCCAGCGTGGCGGCCTGCAGCAGGCCCGACCAGTGCGCCTTGAGCGTTCGTGCGGAGTCGAACAGCTCCAGCCAGGCGGGGCGCCCGGCGGCGCCGACGAGGAGTCCGCGCTGCCCTGCCAGCGGACGCAGTCCGCGGGTGAGGTCCCGGGCCCGCGGCGCCGCCCGGTCGAGGCGCTCGGCCAGCGAGTCGGTGGCAGACGGGCCGGCGACGGCCTCGTAGCGGCTCACCCGCCGCCACACCTCGGCCTGGGAGTCGAGCCGGGGGAGGACGGCGAGCGGCACGCGCCGGGCCTGCCGCCGGTGGACGGCGTCCCCGTGCCAGCGGCCCTGCTCGACGCAGACGACCGGCAGCACGGTGGGCCGGTTCGGCGGGAGCAGGGTCGTCGCGGTGAGCGCACGGTGCTGCCAGCCGCCCTCGAGCAGCTCGCCGGCCAGCAGGAGCACCGGCCGGTCGGCGCGGTTGGTGACGACCAGCTGGTCGACGGCGGGGGAACCGGCCCGCTCCTCGACGTCGACCGGTGCGGCGGCCCCGGTCAGGTAGTCGGGCGCCGCCGAGGGTCCGTCGGTCCAGACGGGGAAAACCGTGAGTGCTCCGCGGTGCGTGCCCTGTCCGACGTGGAGCCGGACGCCGATGTCCGCCAGGGTCATCACCCTCTCCGGGGTTAGCTCGTCCTTGCGCTAACTCTAGATTAGGCGATATCTGCGCTAATGTCCACAGGGTGTACCGCGACAGCTCGGGCAAGCGCCTCATCGACTACCCGCGGCCGTCGGTCGCTGTCGACACCGCGGTCCTCACCGTTACCGCAGACGTCCCTCAGCTCGTCGTCCTCCTCGTCCACCGGGAGGAGGGCGAGGATGAGGGGTGGGCGCTGCCCGGCACCTTCCTGCACGAGGGGGAGACGCTCGCGGTCGCGGTGCAGCGGTCGCTGCGGGACAAGGCTGGGCTGACGCCCGAGGTCGCTCCCCGTCAACTGCACGTGTTCGACGACCCGGGTCGCGACAAGCGCGGTTGGGTCCTCTCCGTCGCCCACGTGGCCGCCCTGTCCTGGCGGTCCGTCGAGCCGGTGCTCGCGGCACGGCCGGAGGAGGTCGTCCTGCGGTCGGTCGACGAGGCCCGCGGACTGCTGTTCGACCACGACGAGATCGTGCAGCGCGCCGTCGAAGACATGAAGAACGCCTACCGGGAGCGGCCGGACCCCGACGGGCTGCTCGACGAGCCGTTCACCATCCGGCAGCTCTACCGCCTGCACGAGGCCGTGGCTGGACCCCTCCGGTCGGTGGACACCTTCCGTCGAGCGATGTTGTCCAAGCTCAAGGACACCGGGCAGATGTCCGAGGGGACGGTCGGCAAGCCGGCACAGCTCTACGTCCGTCGTCGACCATTGGCTGGGACTACTTCCTGACCCGGATCCGCTCCGATACCCAATCCGGCGTCGCCATGCGCAGGCCCAAGCCCTCCACGAAGTGCGGGTGTTGCTTGTAGAGCCTCGTGTAGACGTCCCACACATCGTCGTCGTCCAACAGTGCGGGCAACAGGGTGAAGTCGAAGGCAGCGGACTCAGCCCAGCTCACCTGTCGGGTGTAGCCGACGATCGCCTTCACGCCGGTGCGCTCGACGAACTTCTTGAGTTGGCTGTCCGTCGCTCCGAGAGTCTCACAGGCGCCGAAGTAGATGATGCGGTTCTTCAGCTGCCGAGACGAGAAGTCGGCGATGTTGGCCAGGGAGAGGAAGTCGCCGCCGAGGTTCAACCACCCACGGCTGCCGTGGGATGCGAGGTAGGCGAGCGGGAAGGCGTCGTACCGATGTGACGCCCATCGAGAGAAGTAGAACTTGAACTCCTCCGCTGTCGCGGCGTTCCGGTGGATCAATTGGTCGTCTCTCATGGCCATCAACATGTCGAGACCAGGTCTCACGCTCTTCCTGTCGGTGAGCCTGTCCTCTTCCCACTCGCCTTCCAGACAGAAGATCCCGCGCTTCGCCATGACCCAAGAGTGCGCAGGGAATCGCCTCGAGTCGTGGAGGCGTGGCCCGGGTGGGGCGACTGAGTCTCGTGAGGGCGACGCGGCGATCGTGACGGTTTCCGGTTCTGTCGGTAGCGCCTGACACCATCCGCGCCCGGCCGTCACGGGGACGGTCAGTGACACGGGGAGTGGCATGGCGGAACCGGTCGGCGTCCAGGTGGGGCGGGTCTGCCCGCAGTGCGGGCGAGAGGCCTCGGTCCCGCTGCGATGGGGCCTGCCCGCGGTCGGGGACATGCGGCTCGCCGAGCGCGGTGTGGTCGCCCTCGGCGGCTGCATCCTGCCCGGGGAGGAGCCTGCCTTCACGTGCCGATCGTGCGGACTCCACTGGGGCCGCGAGGGGGATCCGACCTCCGACGAGCAGGCGCTGGCCGACCGGCTGGGCGTCCGGTACGCCGACGTCGTCCGGGCACTCGGCACGGGTTGGCGACGGGAGGGCGCCGACGAGGACCCGGTGCAGTGGTTCGTCAGCGGCGAGCCGGCACAGGTCGCGGTCGGCGTCGAGGGCCCGTGGTTGGTGCTGGCCCGTCCGCTGACCCGCTGGGGTGAGCGGACGGAGCTGCAGCCGGCCGACCGGCGCGAGTTCAGCCGCGACGACCTGCTCTGGACTCCGGAGGTCGTCGCTGAGGCGGCTGAGGCCATCGCCGCGCGGCGGCGCCGCTCGTTCCGCTGGTGTCGCTCCTGCCGCCGTGCCCATGCGCCCGAGTGGTTCGTCGGTGCGTCAGCGACCTGCCGACGGTGCGCGTCGGTGTTCGGCGACGCGAGCGTCCTGGGGTGATGGCTGCGCCGTCCCGCCGTGGCCACGTGCCAGACCGGGGCGAGCGTGCCGATACAGAGGAGGCACCACCCCGCTGACCCAGGAGTGCCGCCGTGCCCAGGTCCACCGCGGCCCGGCCGCGCTCCGGGTCGACGAGGAGTGTCCGCACGACGACGGGCAGCCGCTCACCGAGGAGTGCGCGCTCCCCGAAGCGCACGCCGGCGAAGCGGACCCGGGGGAAGGGTCGCCGCCGCGCGGGACCGAGGCGGGTCCTCCGCGCAGCCGTGCTCGTCGTGCTGGTGGCGGCCGGCGTCGTCGCCTGGCCGACGCTGCGGCAGCACCTGTCGGCGGTGCCGTTCCTCGACTCGGTCGTCTCCGCGCTCGCGCCGCCGTCCGGGCCCGCCTGGCCGCTGACCGGAATCCCGGCCGACGCGGTCCCCGACCGGCCGGCGCTCGCCGTGAAGATCGAGAACTCCGTCGACGCCCGCCCGCAGACCGGGCTGGACGCCGCTGACGTGGTGTGGGAGCAGGTGGTCGAGGGCGGGATCACCCGGTTCGTCGCCGTCTACCACTCCACTCTGCCGCCCGAGGTCGGCCCCGTGCGCTCGATCCGGCCGATGGACCCCGCCATCGCCGCACCGCTCGGCGGACTGCTCGCGTTCTCCGGGGGCGTGCAGACCTACGTCACCGCGGCTCAGGACGCGGGACTGCAGGTGCTCAGCCAGGACACGGGCGCCGACGGCTTCTCCCGAACCTCGACCCGCGCGGCGCCGCACAACGTCTACGCGGTGCCGCAGACCCTCGCCGACCAGGCCGACGCCGCCCACCGCGCCGCACCCGGCGTCCAGTTCGACCACGCCGCGACCGTTGGAGAAGCCACCGCCGTCGCCGCCGGGCAGCCGGCGGCCGGTCTGGATCTCACGCTGTCCGGGGTCAGCCACCCCCGGTGGGAGTGGAGCGCGGCGGACGGCCGCTGGCTGCGCAGCGAGGGGAGCACCCTGGCCGTCGAGGCGGACGGTCGGCGGATCGGTGCCATCAACGTCGTCGTGCTGCGCGTCGACGTCGTCACGACCCAGGCCCGGGACCCGGCGGGCAACGCCGTCCCGGAGACCATCCTGACCGGCACCGGCCGAGCCCTCGTCGCCTCCGGCGGGCACACGGTCGAGGCCACCTGGTCCAAGCCCGGGATCGGTGACCGGGTGAGCCTGACGGGAGCGGGCGGCGACCCGGTGGCGCTGGCGCCCGGGAGCACGTGGATCGAGCTGGTCCCCAACGGCGGTGGCGCGGTCGCCACCGGCTGACCACGCGGACGGCGACGCTGACGGGCCCGTCGGGCGCTCTGTCGACGGCAACTCCGCCGCGGGCGTGCGGCTCGACGGCTCCGTCCGGTCGACGTGGCCGACGGCGTGGCACCGGTGGCCCTGGGGCGGGTGGGATGGATGCGGACGCCATGCGTCCGAAACGCCGGGGTTCCGGCCGGCCCCGTGTCATCGTCCGTCGGACGCCGCACCGGAAGGGCCGCCGCGCTGCGCGGCCGAGAGCGCAGAGGAGTCGTCGTGACCGTTGACGCGGAGACGAGCCCGTGACGGCGCGCGTCTTCCCCGACGAGCCGCAGTTCGTCTCGGCGTCCGAGCAGCTCTTCGTCCAGACGCTGCGGGAGCAGTTGCCCGACGACGCCGTCCTCTTCTGCAACGTGCGCTTCAGCGACCGTGCCGAGGACCGCGAGGCCGACCTGATCGTCGCCTGGCCCGGTGTGGGCGTCGCCGTCGTCGAGGTCAAGGGCGGGAGCGTGTCGCTGCAGGGCGGGGTGTGGCGCCAGGTCGGGGACGGCGTCGACCGCGAGATCCACCCGGTCGACCAGGCCACCGCCTGCAAGTACCTGCTGTGCGACTACCTCGCCGAGCACCCCCGCTGGACCGCCGGCCGCCCGCGCCTGGCCCACCTCGTCGCCCTGCCTGCCACCACGCTGCCGGCCGCCTTCCTCGCCCCGGGGCTCGCCCGGTGGATGGCGATCGACAAGACCGACGTGCCGCACGCGGCCGCCCGCGTCCGCGCGGCGCTGGAGCAGGTGCGCGACGAGCCGGATCCCCCCACCGCCGAGGACGTCGCGGACCTCGTCGACTGCCTCGCCGGGACGGCGATCCCGCAGCAGCACCTGGTGGCCTGGCTCGCCGAGCGGGAGGCCGCCTGCGACCTGCTCACCCGGGACCAGGCCAGGGTCCTGGACATGCTGGCCGCGTTCTCGCGGGTCGAGATCCGGGGTGGGGCCGGTTCCGGCAAGACCTGGCTCGCCGTCGAGAAGGCCCGCCGGCTCGCCGCCGAGGGCAGGCGGGTGGCGCTCATGTGCTACTCGCGGGGGCTGGCCGAGTTCCTGAAGCGCCGGGTCGAGGGCCTGCCGAAGCGGCAGCGGCCGGACTACGTCGGCACCTTCCACAACCTCGGCATCGGGTGGGGCGTCCCGCCCGGCTCGGACGACGACAGCGGGTACTGGGAGGAGTTCCTGCCGGCGCGCATGGTGTCGCTGGCCGCCGACCTCGCGCCGGAGCGGCGCTACGACGCGATCGTCATCGACGAGGGGCAGGACTTCGCCGACAGCTGGTGGGACGCCGTGCTCGCGGCCTTGCGCGACCCGGAGGCGGGGTCGCTCTACGTCTTCGCCGACGAGGGGCAGCGCGTGTTCGCGCGGCAGGGCCGGCCCTCGGTCGACCTGGTGCCGATCCCGCTCACCGAGAACCTGCGCAACACCAAGCAGATCGCCGGCACCTTCTCCAGCCTGGCGCCCGAGCAGATGCGGATCCGTGGCCTGCCCGGCGTGCCGGTGCGCTTCGTCCAGTGCTCCCCCGAGGACGCGGTCGACGTGGCCGACGGCGTGGCCAGCGCGCTGCTCGAGGAGGAGGACTGGCCTCCGGAGGCGGTCGCGCTGCTGACCACCCACCGGCGGCACCCGGTGCAGGTGGAGCGGCAGGCCGGCGGCCAGGACGCCTACTGGGCCACCTACTGGGAGGACGACGACCTCTTCTACGGGCACGTCCTCGGCTTCAAGGGGCTCGAGCGGCCGGCCGTCGTCCTGGCGGTCAACGGCTTCCGCGACGAGGCCCGTGCCCGGGAGATGTTGTACGTCGGGCTGTCCCGGGCGCGCGACCTGCTCGTCGTCTGCGGCGACCTGGAGCTGATCCGCCGGGTCGGTGGCGAGGCCGTCGCCCGTCGGCTCACCAGTGGGGACGTCGTCGCGTGACCGAGACGATCTGGGATCTCGTGCGCCGCGGCGCCGACACGCTGCCCGAGCCGTTCAGCAGCAAGCGCCTGGTGGACTGGGTGATCCGGCAGCGCCCGGACGTCCAGGAGTCGTCGGTGCGCACGCACATCCAGTACGCGACCGCCAACGCCGGCAACGCGCGCAACCCCTTCGGCCACCGGCGGCCGCTGCTCGACCGCGTCGGCCACGGGGAGTACCGCAGGCACCGTCCCTCGGTCGGCGCTCCGGCGTCTCCGCCGCGACCGACGGTTCAGCCGCCGGTCGCGGGACGTGCCGACGTCGTCCTGGTCGGCTGCTCGAACTCGAAGGCAACCAGCGCGCGACCGGCGGCGGAACTGTTCACCGGCGCCGCGTTCACCAAGGCCCGCGGGCACGCGCTGGCCACTGGCCAGCCGTGGTACGTGCTCAGCGCCAAGTGGGGACTGCTGGCTCCGGACGAGGTCGTCGCGCCCTACGACGTCTACCTCGCCGACCGGCCGGCGCGGTACCGGACGACGTGGGGCGCCTGGGTGGTCGCCCAGCTTGCCGAGCGGCACGAGCTGCGCGGTGCGGTGGTCGACGTGCACGCGGGCGAGGCGTACTGCCTGCCGCTCGCAGGTCCCCTGGCCGCGGCCGGCGGCACGCTGCACCAGCCGCTGGCCGGGCTGCGTCAGGGTGAACGGCTCGCCTGGTACGGCGAGGCGCGTGGTCCGGTTCCGGTCTCGCGGGAGGCGGCGGGGGGCGACGCGCCACTCGCGGTGGACGTCTCGCCGCTGCTGGACGAGCGCAACGCCGTCCCGCCCGCCGACTTCCTCGCCGCCGGGCGCCGGGCCGCCGACCGTCCCGGGCTCTACAGCTGGTGGGTCGACGCGGTGGGAGCCCACGAGATCTCCGCCGGGCTGGGCCACCGGGTCGCTCCGGGGCTGATCTACGCCGGTCGCGCCGGCGGCTTGCGCGGGAACGGGTCGGCGTCCACCAACACCCTGTGGGCCCGGGTCGCCGAGATGCACCTCGGCGGCAACCGGGCCTTCTCCACGTTCCGGCTGACCCTCACCGCCTGCCTGTCGGCTTCGGTGGGACGGGTCGTACTGGAGACGGAGCTCAACGACTGGATGCGCGCCCACCTGCGCGTCGGCGTCCTCCCTCTGGCGTCCGACGACGTGACGGCGGGCGAGGAGGAGCTGCTGCTGCGGGCAGATCCACCGCTGAACCTCAGTGGCGTGGAGCGCACGCCGGTGCGACAGACCCTCAGCCGGCTGCGGTCAGCCCTCAAGGGGACGGCATGACCACGGACGACCTGGCCTTCGTGCGCTCCGACAACCGCGTCACCCGGCGGGAGCGACAGCGGCAGTCCGACTACCGGCAGCACGTACTCCGGTTGCCGGCCGGAACCGACCGGCGCGGACGGCTCCTCGGCAACTACCTGCCTCCCGATCACTGGCGGTCCAACTTCCTCAGCCGGGAAGCCGCCGAGTACGCGAAGGCGCGGGCCGGCGACGTGGTGCACCGCGAGGGCGGCCAGCTGGACAAGGACCGCCTGTTCACCAACATGCTGAGCTCGATGCCGCTGGCGTTCAGCGTCTTCGGTCACCTGCGAGCCCACCGCGACGCCGCCGTCCATGTCCTGAGCGACCTGCTGGACGTCGACATCGCCGAGCTGGTACCGGTACGGGTCGGCACGCGGACGATAGACGGCATCGAGTGCGAGTGGGCGCCGGACCGGCGCGAGCACCTCGACGACCGCTCCGCCTTCGACGCCGTCGTCTCCGCCCGTCTGGCGGACGGTCGCAGCCTGCTGGTCGCCGTGGAGACCAAGTACGTCGACAGCTTCAGCCGCGACCCCCGGAACCCTCGAGCGGACGAGGAGTACGACCGCTTCTGCCGTGACTTCGGCATGGCGGACGGCGCCTTCCAGCGGCTGAGCGGACACGCGACCCGGCAGCTGCTGCGCAACGTGCTGCTGACCGAGAGCATCCGCCGTGGCGGGACGACCGGGGCTCCGGTCTTCGACGCGGCCGTCACCGTCGTCCTGGCGCGCGACGACGACCAGTCGGCGCGCGGTGCCGTCACCGCGCTGGACCGCGATCGAGGTGCCATGCGCACGACGGTCCGCTTCACCGGCCACGAGGAACTCGCATCGGCGGCCGACCGCGTCCCGGAGGTGTCGCGCTGGAGTCAGGCGTTTCGAGAGCGCTACCTCGGCGGCTGACGCTGCGCGCTGAGCGTGGAGTCGCCGTCGCATCCCCGCGTCACCCAGCCCGGCACCGCAGCGACCCGCGGGCGACCACTCCTGGCCATGGGTGTGACGGCTGTGGCCGGAGCGCGAACCGAAGCCGCGCGCCGTCCGTGATGGCGCAACAGCCCTCGGTAGCGTCCGCGCCGTCCGAGGGGGACCGGCTCGACTGACGTCGGTCGCCACCTCCGGGTCCGGGCGTCCTCGCCGCAGCAGCAGGCTGCGAGCACCGGACTCGATCACTCGACACAGGGACTCAGATGACGACGAAGCGCGTACGTGCAGCACTCCTGGCCGCCGGCCTGACCGCGGGGGTCGTGGCCCTCGGTGGTGTGGTGTCCCCGGCCGGAGCCGCCGAGCCGACGACGGTCTGCGCCACTGGCTGCGACCACACCACGATCCAGGCTGCGGTGAACGCGGCGAAGGCCGGCGACTCCATCACGGTGAGCGGCGACCTCACGGTCACCGGCCAGACCACGATCAACAAGGACGTGACCGTCACCGGCGTGGACGGCGCCACGGTCACCCAGACCTCCGCCCACGTCACGTTCCTCATCACCGGTGGGGGGGCCACGCTGTCCGACCTCACGATCACCAGTGACAAGCCCTACGCCCGCGAGTTCGTCTACATCGGCGCCAACGACGTCACGCTCGACGGCAACACCATCTACGGTCCGGAACAGACGACGCCGATGGACAAGTGGGTGAGCAACCGGGGCTTCGTCACGCAGGGCTCGATCACCGGCTTCTCCGCGACCGGCAACACGATCCACTCGATGCGCTCGGGTGCCTACCTGAACCCCCGGAGCGGCGGCACGATCAGCGACAACACGCTGTACGACACCAAGGGCGACTTCCTGATCGACAACGCCCGCTTCACCTTCAGCGGCAACCGCGCCGGCGACCCGTCGCAGCGCAGCGAGTGGGGCTTCGTCGTGTTCGCGAACACCGACCCCGCGCTCTACACCGACCTCGAAGCCCTCAGCGTGGCGAACAACCGCATGACCGCCTGGGACCAGCGCCCCGGCGGCGAGGAGTTCGTCGCGCCCCTCATCGCGGACGACTGCAAGGACGGCGGCTGGAAGGACCTCGACCCCGGTTTCAAGAACCAGGGTCAGTGCGTCAAGTTCGTCAACACGCGGAAGTAGTCGCCGCCCGCTGACCGAACGAGAGGGGCCCCGTGCGATCCGCCGGGGCCCCTCTCCCGTCTCGCGACACGCGAGCCGCCACGGGATGACGCATCGGAGGCGCCAGCCCCCTCCGACGTCCGCCACGGCCTGGACGAACTCCCGACCGCCGCAGCCAGACAGAACACCGAGGCCGTCGGGCGTCGGAGCGGCGGCCCCCACCGCAGCGCCGGCGAGGTGGACGGCGCCCACGGTGGCGAGGCCGACGTCCCCACCGAAGGCGCGCGTGGCGGCACTCCGCGCACCGATCCGCGAGGTCAGCTCCTGCCCGTCGTCGGCTCAGGGTGGGTCGCGGCCGGGTTCGGGGGAGCCGGTGGTGCGACCCACTGTGCCGCGGCGGCCCTCTCGGCTTCCCGTCCGATCGGCCGGTCCTGCGGCCGGTGGATCCGGCGACCGGCGGCCAGGAGGGCGGTGAGCAGCGCGAGGGCGGTCACCATCTGCCACGACCAGTCGCCGCCCTGCACCGCCTCGATCTTCTGGGCGGCGTTCCAGGAGGCGTGCTGGATGCCGACCGCGAGGATGCTGCCGCCGGTGTCCAGCAGGTGCATGCCGACCAGGTACCGGGCGACGAGCGCGGTCAGGAACAGCAACCCGGTGCTGGCGAGCAGCCGGAAGGCGCTGGGGTTCCCTGCGAACTGGAGCGGCAGGTGGATGGCCGCGAAGAAGACCGCGGTGATCAGGGAGGCGGTCAGGAGGCCGTGCCGGGCCATCCACCGGGACTGGGCGAAGCCGGCCCAGGCGGTCTCCTCCCACAGGTTGAGGCTGAGCGCGCCGAAGACCAGCGTGTTGAACAGGTACCAGCCGATCTCGGCGGCCCAGCCGCGTTCGGGACTGGTCAGCGTCCCGGAGACGGCGGCCAGCGCCACGGTCAGTACCGGCACCCCGAAGAGGATGATCGCCCAGCGCCAGGCGCTGAACCGCCACTGCACCACCCGGGACAGCAGCTTCCTCACGCCGGCCGGGCCGTCGGCGAGCCAGGTGACCAGGAGTGCACCGCCGAGCAGGGCGACGAAGACCAGCAGCAGCAGGAACGGCGCCTGCGGGATGCCGACCAGGAGCGGGACGACCAGTCCCGGCACACCGATGGCGAACGCCAGCAGCAGGAAGGCGGTGAGCGGGTGACGTCGGGCGAGGTCCCCCCGGTGCTCGGCACCCTCCGGGAACGGAGCGGCACGGGTCATGACTGCTCCTTGGTGCCAGGCTCCGTGGGAACGCGACTTCTGCCTCGTCGGTGAGCGTGGACCGGTGGTGCTGAGCGGACAAGGGGTTCGGGAACTGCGCCGTCCACGTGACCGCATCGGGGACGGGCACCACCTGGCGCGGGACACCCTGGGCGGCCGCCCTCGGACCGTCCGGTTGCCCTCTGCTGCTCGGCACCCGAGCCATCGGAACGCGGGTGGTCCCCGCTCAGGCGCTGACGTCCTCGTGGGTGTTGACCCCGGGGATGCGCCGCACCGACCCCCAGCCGAACCGCGCCCACACGACCAGCAACCCGGCGCCGACGAGCGAGCCGAGCGTGTCGCGCAAGAGGTCGCCGTTGGTGTCGTCGTTGTCCTCGGACAGGTCCGTCCCGAACCAGACGTCCGACCGCCACTCGAACAGCTCCCACAGCGCTCCCACGGCGATCCCCAAGGCCGCGGTCACCACGCCGATGCCGATGTAGTGCTGCAGGTGTGTCTCGTCGCGGGGGTCCGGGACGACGTCCACCCGGGCGAGGGCGACGTAGATGACCGGCGCGGTGAGCATGGGCAGCGTGAAGTGCACCAGATCGTCGAAGCGGACGAACTCGTCGTACAGGCCGAGCGTCTCGCCGAACCCCTGCAGTGCCATGCCGAGGGTCAGGGACAGGTCGTAGAGCCGCGGCAGGTTCACCAGCCGCGCGATGAGCGTGATGCCGCCGAGCGCGGCCAGCAGCGCCGCCGACCCCCAGTCCCCGTCCACGGCGTAGACCACGGCCCCGCCCAGGACGACCAGCCGGAGAACGTCGATGCCGTCCCTGACGAGAGGCGTCCAGTCGCCCAGCAGCAGGGTCCGCGCGTCCATGCCCGCTCCGTACCCGTCGACGAGGCGGCGCCGCACACTCCCCGGCGGGAACCAGGTCCGGCGAGGTGGCGGGCCGGCGCCCCGGCCCTGCGGGACGGGGGCGCACCCGGGGCTCTCAGGGCCGGCGGCTGCACCACCCGGCGGCAGCGACGCCGAGGCCGACCACGGGGGTGCCCGGGACGGCGAACTGCACGCCTCCGGCGGTCAGGGCCAGCCCGCGGAGGGCGAGCGGCGGGCGGGGGTGCAGGACGGCGGTGGCCGGGGACTGCGGAGCGGGCAGGGCGGTGGCGGTCATGGCGTGTCCTCGCGGTGCGTCGGAGTCCGGGGAACCCGGTCGGCGACCACCGCGGCCGGGCGCTGACCGCTCGCTTGCAGGCGCGCTGCAAGGAGCCGGTAAGCGGACCGCGCGACCGTCCTCGGCAACGGCCCACCGACCCGAGGAGAACCGCGATGGCCACCACCGACCCGATCCGCGTCCAGCCCCGCACCGACGGCGACCCGGTGCCCGACGTCATGGGCATGCGCCTGGCGCACCGCGCGATGCTGCGCGACGCGAACCGGCTGACCGACCTCGCCGAGCGGCTCGCTCCCGCGCCGACGACGGACGGGAAGCGCGCCGACGCCGTCGCCCGCTACGTCCGCGACTTCGCCGACTCGGTGCACCACCACCACAGCGTCGAGGACGAGGTCCTCTGGCCCGTGCTCGCCGCCTCCGCCGGCCCGCACGTCGACCTCACCGAGCTGTCCGACGACCACGCCGCCCTCGACCCCGCACTGCACCGGCTGCGCGCCGCCGCCGACGCCTACCGCGCCCGCCCCGGCGAGGACACCGCCACGGCGATCGCCGTCGAGCTCGCCGAGCTGCGCGACACCCTCACCGAGCACATCGGCGAGGAGGAGGCCGCGCTCTTCCCGGTGATCGAGCGGTACATGTCGGTCGCCGACTGGGCCGCGGTCGAGGCCCGCATCCGCAAGCGGGCCAAGCTCTCCTTCGAGGCCCCGCGAGTGCTCGCCGTCGCCACCGACGCCGAGCGCGCCACCATCGCGGCCGACGGCGGCCTGGCGCTCAGGGTGGTCCTCGCGGTGATCGTCCCGCCGTTCCGCCGCCGCGAGCGAGCCGTCTTCGGGAGCTGATCAGAGAGCCAGCTGCGCGGCCAGCTCCGCGCGCACCCGCTCGGCACCCCGCCGGGCGACGGCCGCGGCGGCGGCGTCCCCCAGGACGTCGGCGACCGCGGCCAGCGCGTCGTCCACGGGCCCGACGACGAGCGTGCCGGAGTCCAGCCCGGCGATCCGCCCGGCCCACGGCAGCAGCTCGTCGCGCGCCTGCCGCGCCGCCGCGAGGTCACCGAGCCGCGCGGCGGCGTGCGCCCGCAGCGTCGTGGTGGCCAGCCAGTAGTAGTCGCGGCTGATCGTCCGGCGCGCCGCCCAGGCCGCGCGCGCGTCGTCCTCCCGCCCCGCGTCGAGCAGCCCGAGGACGACGGCGTCGGTGAGCGCCCCGGGCAGCGCGGCGTGCAACCAGGCCAGCTCGTCGGCCAACGGCGCGCAGCTGCCGCGGGCGAAGCCGGCGGAGAACCGGCCGACCAGCGCCATCAGCGCGCCGTTGACCTGGCCGGTCTCGACCAGGTGCGCCGCCACCTGCTCGTAGCGGGCCTGCCCCTCGTCGTACCGGCCGGCCAGCACCAGCAGCGCGCCGTCGAAGATCTGCAGGGCCCCGAGCACGTGTCCGAGCTGGCCGGCGTCGGCCAGGGCGACCGCGGTGTCGACGTGCCGGCGGGCCGCCCCCAGGTCGGTGCGCGCCGCGGCGGCCAGGAACAGCAGCCAGTGCGCCACGGCCTGGTGGTCGGTCAACCCCGCGGCGGCCGCGACCGCGCGCAGCTCCTGGGCCAGCGGCTCCCGCTCGGCGGCCAGGTCCGGGCCCAGCGCCGCGAAGGCCCGCACGTTGAGCGCCGCACACAGCAGCCGGGCGGCGTCCGGACCGGTGGCCCCGCGGGCCAGCTCGAGTGCCTGCGCGCTGGCGGCGGCGGTCCGCGCGTCGTCGACACCCTCCACCTCGCGCACCAGCGCGACCAGCAGCCGGCAGCGCACGTCGCCGGGCAGGTCGTCCCCGGTCGGCGTCTCCAGCAGCTCGAGCAGCGGGTCGAGCAGCTCGGGGTCCTGCGCGCCGTTGTCGCGGACGGTCCACACCAGCGGCGCGTCCCACGCGGCCAGCGCGGCGACCAGCAGGTCGCGCCGGCCCAGCCGCCGGGCGGCCCGGACGGCGTCCCGCTGCTGGGCCCGGGCGGTCAGCGCGTCGCCCGCGCGGGCGTGCGCGGGGATCGACGGCAGCAGCACGGCCAGCTCGTCGGCGGTCCCGCGCCGGCCGGCCAGCTCCAGCAGTCCCCGCGCCGCGGCCCACTGCCGCGCCTCCTCCGCCGCCGCTCCCATCCGCCCGGCCTCCCGCGCCGCCGCGGCGACGTACGGGACGGCGTCGGCGGCGGTGCGCGGCCCGGCCGCGGCGACCGCGTGGTGCGCCAGCGTCGCGGCGTCCACCCCGTCGGAATCCCGGAGCACGGCCAGCGCGGCGGCGTGCACCCGGCCGCGGCGCAGCAGCGGAGTGTCCTCGTAGAGCACGTCGCGCACCAGGGCGTGGGTGAACCGCACCCGCCCGGGCGCCGGCTCGTCGAGCAGCCCGGCGAGCACCGCGGCCTCCAGGCCGTCGAGCAGCTCGTCGACGTCGCGCCCGGCCACCGCCGCCAGCACGTCGACGTCGGCCTCCCGGCCCAGCACCGCCGCCTGGCGCAGCGCGGTCACCGCCGGCCCCGGCAGCCGCTCCACCCGGCGGCGCAGCACGTCGCGCAGGCCGGCCGGCACGGCGGTGCGCGCCGCGCCCCGGCCCTCGGCCACCAGCAACCGGGTCAGCTCGCGGACGTAGAGCGGGTTGCCGTCGGTGCGCTCGCGCAGCAGCGCGAGCTCCGCGGGCCCGGCGTCCTCGAGCCCGGACTGCCGCGCCAGGACGGCGACGCCCGCGTCGTCCAGCCCGCGCAGCTCCAGGTGCCGCGCCCCCGCCGTGGCGAGCGCCGCGCGGGTGACCGACAGCGCCTCCCCGGCCTCGGCGTCCCGGTAGGTCGCCAGCACCAGCAGCGGCTCCCCGGCGAGGGAGTCGACGACCTGGCGCAGCAGCTGCAGGGTGAGCTCGTCGGCGCGGTGCACGTCGTCGAGCACGACCAGCAGCGGCTGCTCCCGGGCGGCGGCGCGCAACCGGTCGGCGACCGCGCGGGCCAGCCAGAAGGCGGTGCCCTCCTCCAGCGGGGCGGCGCCGAGCGCGCGGGCGACCTCCGTCCACGGCCAGGCCGGCGGAGCGCCGTCCACCTCGGGGCAGCGGCCCTCGGCCACCCGCCAGCCGGCCTCGCGCAGCCGCGCCGCGGCGGCCTCCACCAGCGTGGTCTTGCCGGCGCCCGCCTCGCCGGCGACCCACACCAGCCGCGCGCCCTGGTCGGCCAGGTCGAGCAGCTGCCGCAGCTCGGCGGCCCGCGCCGGCGCCGGCGGCGGGGGCGGGGGAGCGGGGGTGGGGGTCGCCGGCAGCGGGACGGGCGGGGCAGGCAGGTCCAGCGCCGGCTCCTGCCCGAGCACGGCCGCCTCCAGCGCGCGCAGCCCGCGGCCGGGGTCGATGCCGAGCTCCTCGGCCAGGTGCTCGCGGGCGCGGCGCAGCACGGTGAGCGCGTCGCCCTGCCGGCCGCTGCGGTAGAGCGCCAGGGCGAGCAGCCGCACGGCCTCCTCGCGAGAAGGGTGGTCGTGCAGGTGGCGCTCGAGCTCCGGGACGACGGTCGCCGCCCGCCCGAGCGCCAGGTCGGCGTCGGCGCGCAGCTCGACGGCGACCAGCCGCAGCTCCTCCAGCCGCGCGACCTCGGGCGCGGCCCAGGAGGCGTCGGCCGAGCCGGCGTAGGCGGGGCCGGACCAGCAGGCCAGCGCCTGCTCCAGCAGCGCCCGCCGGGTGGCGACGTCGTCGATGGCGTGCGCGCGGGCGACGAGGTCCTCGAACCGCCAGGCGTCGACGGCGTCCCGGGGGAGCTGCAGCCGGTAGCCCGGCGCCGCGCTGACCAGGACCGTCGCGCCCGACCGCCGGCCGTCGCCGGGTTCGAGGACCCGGCGGAGCCGGGAGACGTGCACCTGCAGGGAGGCCAGTGCCTTGGGCGGCGGCTCGCCCTCCCAGAGGTCCTCGACCAGCCGGTCGGCGGAGACCACGTGCCCGCCCGCGAGCACCAGCCGGGCCAGCACCGACCGCTGGCGCGGGCCGCCCAGCGGCGCCGGCTGCCCGGCGACCGTGGCCCGCACCGGTCCGAGGACCGACACCGTGACCGTCGCGACGTCGGCGGGCGGGACCTCGGGGGCGGGAGCAGCCATGGCGCGCAGAACCTAGCCGATCCGGGCCGGGATCCCCGGCACGCCGGCCGGTGGGAAGGGCTCCTGGGGTGACGAGAGCAGCAGAGTGCTGCTCTCGCTGCTAGTCTGCATTCATGCCGGTGTCGATGACCATCCGCGACGTCCCCGACGAGACGCGCGACGAGCTGGCCGCCCGCGCCTCCCGCGCAGGTCAGTCGCTGCAGGAGTACGTCCGCGCCCAGCTGACCGAGCTGGCGAGGCGGCCCAGCCCCGACGTCCTGTGGGACCGAGTGGAGCACCGCGTCCGCGCCACGGGCACCCGGCTGCCGGCGGCGGAGATCCTCGAGCTGCGCGACTCCGACCGCGCGTGACCATCGTCGTCGACTCCTCCGCGGTGGTCGCCGCGCTCGTGGACGACGGCTCGGACGGCGCGTGGGCGCGAGCAGGGCTGCGTGGCAACGTCCTGGCCGCGCCCGCTCATCTCCACGTCGAGGTGTCCAACGTGCTCCGGCGCGCGGTCCTCGCTCAGCGTCTCGGGCGTGACGCGGCGGCTCTGGCTCACCGCGACCTCGTGGACCTGCCTGTGACGGTCTTCCCGTTCGAACCGCTCGGCGACCGTGTCTGGGAGCTGCACCCCACGGTCACCGCCTACGACGCCGCCTTCGTCGCACTCGCCGAGGAGTTGGACGCGCCGCTGTGGACCCTCGACCGCAGGCTCGCGGGAGCGTCGGGTCCACGGTGCGCGTTCCTCACGCCTGACCGCTGAGCCGCGTCCGCGCGGCTCCATCGCTGCGTGCGCGTCGTCGAGGCGACGAGGCCGCCCTCCGGTCACCCCCTCGGGTCATGCGAGGTGTCGACCGGCTGAACGGCTGCCGAAGCGCCGTCGCACGCCTTGCGCCGCCGCGGCGCGGTCGGAGAACCTCCTCGTCCGGAGCGTCCGAGGGGGAGATGGCATGCGGTACGTCGTCACGTGGCAGGACCGGCCGACGGGCTCGATCGCGGAGTACGAGGCCGCGCACGAGCGCATCCTCGACGTCCTCACCCGCGAGATGCCGGAGAGCCTCCGGCTCCGGGAGGCCGTGGTGCGGCTCGGCGACTTCGGCGGTCACGCCGTGATCGAGGCCGACGAGCCGAGCGACCTGCACGCCCTCACCGCCGTCTACGCGCCGTTCAACGTCACGGTTGCGCCGGTGGTGGACGCCGTCGCCGCCGGGCAGCGCGACCCCGAACCGCAGGACGCACTGCAGCGCACAGGGTCCTAGGTACCTGGTGGCCCGGATGCGCCCGCTCCTACGGTTCGCGGCGTGTCCGGCAACCTCACCGCGCCGGCCGGTACGAGCGCGCCCCTGCTCGTCGCCGTCGACGACGACCCCGGCCTCCTCGCCGACGTCGAACGCGAGCTGCGCAACCGGTACGCGTCCGACTACCGCGTCTGCTGCCTGAGCTCGCCGGAGGAGGCGCGACGCGCGCTCGGGGAGTTCGCGGCGGCCGGGGCGGAGGTCGCCCTGGTGCTCGCCGCCGAGGAGCTCGCGGGGGCACCCGGCACGGAGTTCTTGGCGGAGGTGCCGAGCCTGTTCCCGCACGCCCAGCGCGCCCTGCTCCTCCCGTGGGCCCACGTCGGGGACCCGGGCGCCGGGGACGCCGTCTTCGAGGCCATCGCGCGCGGGCGCATCGACCAGTACCTCGTGCGGCCGGCACCCCCACCCGACGAGCAGTTCCACCAGGCGGTCTCCACCTTCCTGCTCCGCTGGGCCGAGGCCCAGCGCCGCGCGCCGCACACGATCGACGTGGTCGGCGAGACCTGGTCCGGCCGCGCGTACGAGCTGCGCGAGACGCTGGGGCGCTGCGCGATGCCGCACCGGTTCTGCCTGGCCGACTCCGCGGAGGGGCGCGCAATCCTCGCCGACGCGGGACTGGACAAGAAGTTGCCCCTCCTGCGCATGCCCGACGGGCGCGTCATGGAGGACCCCACCGACCTCGACATCGCCCGCTCGGCGGGGACGACGCTCGAGCCGTCCGGGGACCACTACGACCTGGTCATCGTCGGCTGCGGCCCGGCCGGCCTGTCCGCGGGCGTCTACGGCGCCTCCGAGGGGCTGCGCACCATCGTCATCGACTCGGGCAGCATCGGCGGGCAGGCCACGGCGAGCTCCTCGATCCGCAACTACCTCGGCTTCCCGCGGGGCCTCAGCGGCGCGGACCTCGCCCGGCGCGCCTACGAGCAGGCATGGGTCTTCGGCGCCCGCTTCGCCTTCATGCAGCAGGTCACGGACCTGACGCGGGAGGACGACGGCATCGTGCTGACCCTCGACACCGGTGGGGTCGTCACGGCGCGGGCCGTCGTCCTCGCGATGGGCGCGAGCTACCGACGGCTCGGCGTCGAGCCGCTCGAGGAGCTGCGCGGCGCCGGCGTCTACTACGGCGCCGCCGCCTCGGAGGCGCCGCTGGTGACGGGGGAGGAGGTCTACATCGTCGGGGGCGCGAACTCCGCCGGGCAGGCCGCGCTGCACCTGGCGCACTACGCCAAGCGCGTCACGCTGGTGGTGCGGGCCGACTCGCTCGCCGCCGGGATGTCTCACTACCTGGTCCGTCAGGTCGAGGAGAACCCCGACATCGAGGTCCGGACGGCGACCGAGGTCGTCGACGGCGGTGGCGACGGCCGGCTGGAGCACCTGGTTCTCCGCAACCGCACGACCGGGGCGCGGGAGACGGTCGACGCCTTCGCGCTGTTCCTCATGATCGGCGCCCGGCCGCACACCGACTGGCTGCCCCCGACGGTCGAGCGGGACGACGCCGGCTTCGTCCTGACCGGAGCGGACCTCGGTGCCGCGGCGCTGCGGGCGTCGGGGCGTCCGCCGGTGCCCTTCGAGACCAGCGTGCCGGGGGTCCTCGCGGCCGGGGACGTCCGGCACGGGTCGGTCAAGCGCGTGGCCTCGGCCGTCGGCGAGGGGTCGATCGCCATCCAGTTCGTCCATCGTCTGCTCGCCGTGTGACCCGGTCGCCTCGCGGTTCCCGGACGTCGAGCAGATCGCCGAACGGCTCCGGGTCGTGCCTCGCTGAGCCGACGTCAGGACGGCGGCTGCGCGCCGACCACCCCGGCGACGACCGCGGCCGCCGCGTGCCCGGTGCGGACGGCGTCGACCACGTCCGCCCCGGCCCGCCAGCCGGCCAGCACGCCGGCGGCGAAGGCGTCCCCGCAGCCCGTGGTGTCCCGCAGCACCGGCACGGGCTCGACCGGCACCTCGTCGACGCCGGCCCCGGTGACCACCCGCGTCGGCCGGGCGCCCGCGTGCACCAGCACCAGCTCCGGTGCCCACCCCGGCAGGTCGCCGTCCAGCCCCAGCACCGAGGCCTCGTCCGCGTTGCAGAACAGCACGTCGGTCGAAAGCCCGGCGAGCAGCTCGACGTACCGGTCGGTCCCGAACCGCCGCACCCGCGCGGCCGCCGCCACGTCGGCGCTGACCGGCACGCCGGCCTCGTGCGCCAGCGACGCCGCGGCCCGCAGCGCGTCCGGGAAGCGCAGCAGGTCGTAGCCGTCCAGATGGACGACGGCGGCATCGCCCAGCCAGGTGAGCGGCACGTCGGTCGGCTCGAGCCCGCCCTCCCCGCGGTCGGCGAGCAGCGTGCGCTCGCCGTCCGGGTGCACCAGCACGGTCGTCAGCGGCGTCCGGCCGCGGCGCACCACCGCCGTCTCGACCCTGCGCCCGTCCAGCGCGGCCAGCAGCCCGCCGGCGACCGGGTCGGCACCCGCCCAACCGGCCAGCCGCGCGGGCACGCCCAGCCGGGCCAGGTTCGCGGTGACGTTGGCCGGCGCGCCGCCCGCGGTCGTCGTCCGTACGACCCGCTGCTGGCCGCCGACCACCAGCGGCTCGGACAGCTCCAGCACCTGGTCGGCCACCAGTTTGCCCACCGCCACCACCGGGCCCGTGCCTGCCGGGCGGGGCCAGAGCGGGGCGCTCACGAGAAGGCCACGACCCGGCAGCGGACACCGGGCGCGCGAGCCAGTCGGGCGTCGGCCGTCAGCAGGGACGCACCGAGCAGTTCGGCCAGCGCGACGTAGACGGCGTCGTGGGCGCTGACGGTGTCCCGGAGGTCCAGGGCGCGGTCGAGGAGCGGGTCGTGTGCGTGGCGTGCGACGGCCAGGTCCCGGAGGTCGCGGAGAGAGGAGCGTGCGGCATCCACCGTCAGCCGGCCGGCGAGGACCCACCGGCAGATGGCCGACGTCGCCTCCACGTCGAGCAGGTGGGGAGCGTGGGCCTCCTCCGACCGCAGCGCGTCCCGGGCGGCGTCCCCGGCCGGCCCGCTCACCAGGAGAGCCGCCACGACGGCCGACGCATCGGCGACGATCACCGGTCCGGGCGGTCGGCGTGGATCGTCGCCACCAGTTCCGACACCGACAGGTCGATCCGTCGGGAGGCGGAACGGGCGAGGACCTCCTCGACGGGCGGGCGTGCGGCCACGCGTTCGAGCTCCCGCAGGACGTACTCGGAGAGCGACACCCCGGCCGCCGCCGCCCGCCGGGACAGCTCCGCGTGCACGTCGTCCGGTACGTGGCGGACCTGCAGCATCCTGCTCACGCGGGAAACGCTACATGCGATCTGCATGCGCGTCGTTGATCAGGTCCGTCGGGGGACCGCCGGCCGAGACGCGCCCACGACGGCCGCGGAGTGGGACGCTGGGAACCCCGCCCACCGCGGCCGAGGTGATCGCCCGATGTCCCTGTCGTGCACCGAGGAGCGACGGTGGCGGACGGCCCTGGGCTGCCTGGCGGCCTGCCTGCTCGCCGGGTGCGCCGCCGCGGACGGCAGCGCGGCCGCGCCGAGCCCGGCGACAGCGCCCGATCCGCGCAACGCCACCTACACCGTGACCTGCGACGAGATCGTCCCCGACGGCTTCCCGGCCGAGCTCGTGGACGGCGCCGCGCGGGTGCCCGCCGACGCGAGCCGGCCCCCGTACTACGACCACTACGACGTCCGGTTCGTCGCCGAGGCGAGGGGCGACGTCGACGGGGACGGCGGGCCGGACACCGTCGTCCTGCTGCAGTGCTCGCCGCAGCCGTCCAACGGGGTCCTCGAGGAGGTGCAGGTCCTCGACGCCTCCGGCCGACTGCTCGGCTCGCTGCCCAGCCCGCGCACGCTGCGCGAGGCGACGATCCTGGCGCCGCTCTACGACCCGGCCGGGCTGTCGGTGCAGGACGGCGACGTCGTCGCGGGGATGCGGGCCTACGCGCCGGAGGACTCCCGCGCCACCGGCCCGTCGATCCCGCTCACCGTGCGCTGGCACTGGGACGGGCGCGCCTTCGTCCGCGTCGCCTAGCGGCGCCTCACAGCCACGCCTCGACCTCGTCGAGCTGGTCGTGGGTGAGCCCGCGCCACAGGTCCGGCGCGACCACCAGCACGTGCGGGTGGGCGGCCAGCCACTCCCCGGTCTCGTCGGCCTGCTGGGCGAGGTCGTCGTCGACCCAGACGATCCGCCGGTCCGGCTCCGCCTCGGCGACCGCGCGGGCGGCGTCGAGCTTCCACCAGCCCGACGCGCCGCCGAGCGGCCCGAGGAAGCCGGTCGGTGCGGCGTCCTCCCGGGCGTGGACCCGCAGCCCGCGCGGCAACCCCATCGGCTCGGCCAGCAGCTCGTCGGCGTTCGCGGCCCAGGTGGTCAGCCACTGGATCTCCACCCGGCCCGACTCGTGCAGGTCCCGCAGCCGCGCGGTGATCGTCGGGTCCCACGACAGCACGAACCCGTTGAAGGTCCCGCGCTGCCACCCCTCGGGCAGGTCGACGCACGCCGCGTTGAGCACGCCGTCGACGTCGAGCAGCAGGATCGGGACGTCGTCGGTCGCGGCCATGGTCGTTCCTCCAGACGATCCTGGTGGTGCGGTCCAGGGGCCTGTACCCGCCACGTGCGGTGGCCTCGGGCCCCGCGGCGGCTGCGCGGTCACTCGTTCGCATGACATGTGTCGCGGGGGTCTGTGACGTCCGTATAGACGGACCTCATGACGGCTCCCGGACGGACTCGAGGATGACCCGTTGCGACATCTGCGGACTCGACCACGACCGATCGACCCACATCGGACGAGCGCTGCCGCGGATGCCGGAGGCGCAGATCGCGGCTGACCACGAGCGGCGACGCCTGAGCCGCGTCGCCAAGGAGAAGGCGGCCGCGGACCGATACCGGTCGATCTCGACGGGACAGCCGCGCGCACGTGCGCGGCGACCGGCGCCACCCCAGGTGAGCGGCAGGGGAACGGCGGAGCGGCCCCCGTGTGCGCGGTGCGGCGTCGGCATGCGAGTCGAGGACCTCGACCTGTGCACCACGTGCGCGCGGTCTCGCGGGCATCAGCTCTGCTCTCGGTGTGGGCGACCCACGGTGCTCACGGCGGCCGGAGAGGACCGGCGCTGTCGACGCTGCCACCCCAACGGCGGCAAGAGGAAGCGCGCGAAGAGGACCTGCGACGACTGCGGGCGCGACGGGGTCGTTGTGGGCATCCGGTGGTGCGCGCCGTGTGCCCGAGCGCGCGGGTGGAAGCAGTGCTCGACCTGCTCCCGGGCGTTCCAGCCGCCACGCAGACATCCTGGTCGTCGTCGCTGTCAGAGGTGCATCGACGACAGCCACGTCGCTGGACGCTGGGGAGTGGGCTGAGCGTTCGCGCTGCCTCGGCAGGACTCCCCGGGTTGGGGCGCCGTGCCTAGTCCTCGTCGCGACAGTCGTGCGTTTCACTCCCCGGGGACGACGACGGCGCGGCCGCGCACCGCCCCCTCGTGCAGCTTCCGGTAGGCCGCGGGGGCCTCGTCCAGGGAGTAGCGCTCCACCTCGACGTGCACCGCGCCGGCCCGCGCGAGGTCGAGCACCTCCATGAGCTCCGGCCGGGTGCCCCAGTACGGCGCCCGCACCGACGCACCCATCGGCGTGGAGAAGAAGCCGGTCGGCAGCACCCCGCCGCCGATGCCGACGACCTGGACGACGCCGTCCATGGCCACCGACTTCCGCGCGATCTCCACGGTCGGCGCGGCGCCCACGAAGTCGAACACCGCCTGCGCGCCCACCCCGCCGGTCAGCTCGCGGATGGCCCCGACGGCCGAGGCGTCCGACGGCAGGACACGGTGGGCGCCGACCTCCGAGGCCAGCGCCAGCTTCTCCTCGGAGATGTCGAGCGCGACGACGGTGGCCCCGGTGACCGCCCGCAGGATCTGGATGCCGATGTGCCCGAGCCCGCCGGCGCCGATCACCACGGCGGTGCTCCCCGCGCGCAGGGCCCCGAGGCTGGAGACGATCGCGTGGTACGGCGTCAGCCCGGCGTCGGTGAGCGACACGGTGGCCACCGGGTCCAGGTCACCGAGCGGGACCAGGTGCCGGACGTCGTCCACGATCAGGTACTCGGCCAGCGCGCCGGGCGCACCCAGCCCGGGCGGCCGGATCCCCAGCGCGGCGGCCCTCGGGCAGTAGTTCTCGGCCCCGCGCGCGCACTCGTGGCAGACCCCGCAGCCCCACGGTCCGTAGACGGCGACGGACTCGCCCACGGCCACACCGGTGACGCCCTCGCCGAGCGCGTCCACGACCCCGGCGCCCTCGTGCCCGAGCGTCAGCGGCAGCCCGTAGACGTACTGCTCGGCGGGCAGGCCCATGACGAAGGAGTCGGAGTGGCACAGCCCGGCCGCGGTCACCCGCAGCCGGACCTGCCCGGGCCCAGGTTCCGGTGTCGGGACCTCCACCACCTCGGGCTCACTGCCGATGGTCCGGTACTGCACGGCGCGCATGCGGACACCTCCGTACTCGCGGTCGCCGTCCCGGTACCCAGCGGATGCCGTCAGGACCCCTGCTCGGACACCTGCCCCCGTCCGGCACGGGCGAGCAGGCGGCGGGCCCGCGTCGCCATCGGCGTGTCCACCATCCGGCCGTCCACCGACACCGCCGCCGTCCCCGCGCGCTCGCCCTCGGCGAGCGCGTCGAGCACCCGCTGGGCGTGCGCGACCTCCTCGGGGGCGGGGGAGAAGGCCTCGGTGAGCACCGGGACCTGCGCCGGGTGGACGCACAGGGCGCCGACGTAGCCGAAGGACCGCGCCGCCCGGGCGTCGCGGGCGAGCGCCGGCAGGTCGCGGAAGTTGGCCAGGCTGCGCATCAGCCCGTACGGGGCCAGGCCGTGCGCCCGGGCGGCGCAGACCACCAGGCCGTGGGCCCAGCGCAGGTCGAACTGCTCGTCGGAGGGGTCGACCTCGAGCTCGGCGGCGAGGTCCTCGGTGCCCGGCATGAGCGCGGTCGTCCGCGCGCTCGCGCCGGCGACCTCGTCGATGCGCAGCAGCCCCCGCGGCGTCTCCACCAGCAGCTGCACCTCGACCGAGCCCTCGGCCCGGCCGCAGGCGCGCTCGGCCGCGGTGACCAGCGCGTCGACCAGCCGCACCCGCACGGGGTCCTCCGCCTTGGGGACGAGCACGCCGGACGCACCTGCGGTCACGGCCGCCTCGACGTCCCGGGCCAGGTCGGCGTCGGAGTTGACCCGCACCAGCACGTGCCCGCCGGGCAGGGACCGCACCGCGTCGGCCAGGCCGGCGCGGGCGTCGGCGCGCGCGCCCGCCGGGACGCTGTCCTCCAGGTCGAGGATGACCGCGTCCGCACCCGACGCCGCCGCCTTGGGCAGGAACGCCGGCTTGTTCGCGGGCACGAACAGCTGCGTGCGCCGGCGCAGCGCCGCCTCGCGGTCCGGCCGGGTCACACCGCGTCCTTCTGGTGGCTCGCCGGCACGGTGACCGGCCCGGTCGTGACTCCGGCCGCGCGCAGGGCCGCGAGCTGGTCGGGATCGAGGCCCAGGTCGGCGGCGAGGACGTCGTCGGTGTCGGCCCCCACGGAGGCGGGCCCGGGGCGGCCGACGCGGGTGCCGCCGTCCTGGAAGGCGGGGTAGACGCCGGTCATGGCCAGCGGCCCGAGGTCGGGGTCGTCGACGGTGACGATCGACCCGCGGTGCCGGACCTGCGGGTTGTCCAGCATCGTGGCGACGCTCTCCAGCGGCCCCACGGCGCAGCCGCCCGCGGTGAGCTCGGCGATGGCGTCGTCCCGGTCCCGGGTGCGGCACCACCCGGCGATCAGCTCGTCGAGCTCCTGCACGTGCTGCACCCGGTCGGCGTTCGTGCGGAACCGCGGGTCCTCGACCAGCTCCTCGCCGCCGATGGTGCGCAGCACGTGCTGGGCCATCGGCTGGGTGCTGCCCGACAGCGCGATCCACAGCCCGTCCCGGCACTGGTAGCTGCCGCGCGGGGCGGCCGGCCCGTACCGGTTGCCGGTCCGGCCGTGCTCGTGCCCGGTCTGCTGGTACTCCAGCACGTTGATCTCGACCAGCTTCAGCGCGGCCTCGTAGATCGCCAGGTCGATGGTGTCGCCGGTCCCGGTGGCGTTGCGCCGCATCAGCGCGGCGAGCACGGCGGTGGCCCCGAGGTTGCCGGCCATGATGTCGGCGAGCGGGTAGGCCGGCAGCAGCGGCGGGCGGTCCTCGTACCCCGACACCGAGGCCAGGCCGGCCAGCGCCTCGGCGAGGGTGCCGAAGCCGGGCCGGTCGCGGTAGGGCCCGTCCTGGCCGTACGCCGTCACCCGCAGCACCACCAGCCGCGGGTTGGCCGCGCGCAGGTCGGCCGGGTCGAGGCCCCAGCGCTCCAGGGTGCCCGGTCGGAAGTTCTCGACGAGCACGTCGAACTGGGAGATCCACCGCAGCACCAGGTCGCGGCCCTCGGGCCGGCGCAGGTCGAGGGCCACGGAGCGCTTGCCGCGCGACAGCGCCTTCCAGTACAGGCCCTGACCCTCCACCTGCCGGCCGAAGCGGCGGACGAAGTCCCCGGTGCCGGGCATCTCGACCTTGACCACGTCGGCGCCGTAGTCGCCGAGGATCGTCGCGGCGGTGGGGGCGGCGATCATCGTGGACAGGTCGAGGACCCGGGTCCCCGCGAGCAGCGGCGTGCCGGTGCCGGGTGTGGTGCTGTGCGTCATGCGGTGTCGTCCAGTCCCATCTGGTGCGGCGGTGCGGAGGCGGTTCGGATGCCGGGCCAGGCGTCGCGGGCGGCCAGGTCCCTGACCG
Organism: Geodermatophilus sp. SYSU D01105; assembly: GCF_054050095.1. Lineage (NCBI taxonomy): Bacteria > Bacillati > Actinomycetota > Actinomycetes > Geodermatophilales > Geodermatophilaceae > Geodermatophilus > Geodermatophilus sp. SYSU D01105. Next base: position 64,730 of record NZ_JBJGYR010000008.1, on the reverse strand, counting down.
CGTCGACGACGGCGTCACGCACGGCGACGACCGCGGCCCGGGGTTCGTAGAGGTCGGTCGAGAGGCAGACCGACACCCAGCGGCGCAGCTCGGGGTCGACGACGGGGCGCATCCGCAGCGGCGGGCCCGGGACCCCCTCGACGCTGGAGCGGGGCAGGATCGCGCACGCCGTCCCGGACTGCGCGATGCGCACCATCGCCGGCAGCGAGCCGACGTCCGCGACGACGTCGGGCACCAGGCCGTGGACGGCGAAGGCGCGCTCGACGAGGTCGCGCAGGTTGCTGCGGGCGCCGGGCGCGACGAGCGGGACGCCGGTGAGGTCGGGCACCCGCACGGGGCCGGGGTCCTCGTCCGGGTCGTCGGGGCGCGCGGCGCGGATCAGGAACAGCTCCTCGCGGTAGAGCACGACCTCGCCGGGCCGCGGACCGGCGTCCTCTCGGAACAACACGGCGAGGTCGAGCCGGTGCCGGCCGAGGAGCTCGGCGACGTACCCGCTCATCGACTCGAAGACGTCCAGCCGGATGCCGGGGTGGCGCCGGCGGACCAGCGCGAACAGCTCGGGGGTGAGCAGCCCCGCGACGGTCGCGGGCAGGCCGACCACCACGGTGCCGCGCAGCTCCTCGCCGCCCGCCGCCAGGGCGCTGGTCAGCTGGTCGTGCCGGCGCACGAGCTCCTGGGCGCCGCGGTAGAACACCAGGCCCACCGCGGTGGGCTCGATCCCGCGCGGGCCACGCTCCAGCAGCCGGGTGCCGACCGCGGCCTCCAGCTGGGCCATCCGCTGGCTGACCGCCGGCTGGGAGATGCCCAGGACCGTCGCGGCGCGGGTGAAGCTGCCCGCGTCCACGACCGCGATGAAGTCGCGCATCTGGGTCATCTCCACGGCCGGCTCCCGCACCTCAGGCCGGGACGAGGAAGCCGAGGACGATGATGATCGGCATCGCCACGACCGAGGCCAGCGCCGTCACGAAGGTCAGCGCCTTGAGCGCGCCCGAGGTGGAGATCCCCAGCAGGCTCTGGAACATCCAGAAGAAGTTGCTGTTCACCTGCAGCGCGAACAGCGCGCCGGCGCCGATGGCGAGGCCCACCACGACGGGCGCCACGTCCAGCGTGCCGAGCACCGGCGCGAGGATGCCCGACGCCGCGATGGCGGCCACCGAGATCGACCCGATGGCGAAGTGCAGCAGCGCGGCCACCAGCCAGGCCAGCAGGAGGGTCAGGACCACCGAGGTGCCGGTGCCGGCCGAGAACAGCGCGCCGAGGCGCTGGTCGAGTTCGGTCTCGCCGATGACCGCGCCGAGCGAGCCGCCGACGCCGGTGATCAGCAGGATCTGGCCCGTGGTGGCCAGGCCCTTGCCGACGGCGTCGTCGGTGCGGTCGCGGCCGAGGGTCCGGCGCGCGAGGACGTAGGCGCCGGTCATGCCGAGGAACAGGGCGAAGACCGGGTTGCTGAGGAACGCGATGACCGAGTTCTCCACGCCGGCGGCGTTCGTGATCGCCCCGGTGGCGATGAGCAGCAGCGGCACGATGACCGCCATCAGCGAGATCCCCAGCGGCGGCATGGCGGCCTCGTGCTCGTCGTCCCGCTCGCCGGCCGCCTGCTCCTCGTCCCGCAGGGCCTGGGTCTCGTGCTCGTCGCTCTCCGGCTTCCAGAAGCCGCGCTTGAGGACGAGGTTGAACAGGTAGGTCGTGACGACGGCGGTCACCGGCCCGACGACCAGGCCGTAGATCAGCATCGTCCCGAGCGGGATGTCCAGCAGGCCGGCGATGGAGATCGTCCCGAGGCCCGGCAGCACGAAGACGTAGCCCACGAGGATGCCCGCGGTCAGCGACCCGGCCATCAGCGGCAGCCCCCTGCGCCCGACGTGCGGGGCGGCCGAGCGGGCCAGTGGCGAGGCCAGCACCAACTGGACGTCGACGTAGATCGAGGGGAACAGCGTCGTGAGCGCCGCGCTCATCGCGTAGGGCAGCCGCCGGGCACCGAGCGCCCGCAGCAGCAGGGCGACGAACTTCTGCAACGCGCCGAGTGCGTAGAGCAGGGCACCGAGCAGGACGCCGAAACCGATCAGCAGGCCGACCTCGGCCATGATCTCGCCGAACCCGGTGGCGATCGTCTCCACCGTCCCGACCAGGCCCACCCCGCCCGCGATCCCCAGGTACAGCGAGCCCACGACCAGGGCGATGACCGGCTCGACCTTGAGCCAGATGATCAGCAGCAGGACGGCGAGGATGGCGATGCTCGCGTGCAGGATGATCACGGCGGTCCCCATTCCGCAGCCGCACCCCTGTGTGGCGGCCGCCACTCGGGCTCCTGATGTGACCACGGTGTGCGAGGCCTGCGGTAGAGGGCCACCTCGGATCGCGCCATAAGGACGACTTATGGCTCAGGGGGGCGGCGACGCGGCCGCCCGCACGGGCTGGCCCGCACCGCACGCGGCTTGACGTCAGAGCGTCTCGGTGACCTTGTGCAGGCCGCGGGGCTGGTCGGGGTCGCTGCCGCGCAGCAGTGCCGAGTGCAACGCCAGCTGCTGGAACGGCAGGATCTCCAGCAGTGGGCTCACCACCTCGGGGATGCCGTGGGGGAGCACCAGCCCGGCCGTGGACGCGATCGCGGCGTCCTCCGACCCGACGGTCAGCAGGTCGGCACCGGTCTCCCGCAGCCGGGGCAGCACCGGCGCGAGCGCGTCGCCGGCCGTCCCCGCCGGGGCCACGGCCAGCACGGGGACGTTGACGTCGAGCATCGCCAACGGCCCGTGCAGCAGGTCGGCCGCCGAGAAGGCGTGCGCCGACACGTAGCAGGTCTCCATCAGCTTCAGCGCGGCCTCGCGTGCGGTCGGGTACGCGTAGCCGCGCCCGGTCACCACCACCCGCTGGGCGTAGCGCAGCCGCAGCGCGGCGCGTTCCACCACCGGCTCCAGGGCGAGCACCTCCCGCCCCCAGTCGCAGAGCCGGTCCAGCGACGGCTCCGCGCCCCGCAGTCCCTCCACCAGCAGGAGGAGCGCCAGCAGTTGGGCGGTGTAGCTCTTCGTCGCCGCGACCGAGCGCTCCGGCCCGGCCATCACGTCCACGCCGAACTCGGCGGCCGTCGCCAGCGGTGAGCCGGGCGCGTTCGTCACCGCCACCGTCGTCGCGCCCTGCTCCCGGCTGACCTCCAGGGAGCGCACCAGGTCGGGCGACTCACCGGACTGGCTCACCGCGACCACCAGCACGTCGGCCAGGGCCGGACGGGCGCCGTAGGTGGTCGTCGTCGACGGCGACGCGAGCCCCGTCGGCAGCTCCAGCCGCACCTCGACCAGGTACTTGGCGTACAGGGCGGCGTGGTCCGACGTCCCCCGTGCCAGGAACAGGACGAACCGCGGACGTCGGGCGCGCAACTCCGCGGCCACCTGAGCGATCGGGTCCCGGCCGGTGGACAGCAGCCGCTCCCAGACCTCCGGCTGCTCGCGGATCTCGCTCGCCATCAGCGCTCCGGGCGCACGTCCCTGACCCCGGGTCCCGTCCACGCCTCGACGGTAGGCGCGCCCGGAGCGCCGCCCGACGGGCACCGGGATCGACCGGCCGTCACGATGCCCGCATGGGAGGGGCCGGAGGCCCGGGGGGCTCGCTGCTGCTCACCGGCGGGGACGTCGTCACGCCCGAGCGCGTGCTCGCCGGCGGCTGGGTGCACGTGGCGGGGGACCGGCTGGCCGCCGTCGGCACCGGTCCGACCCCGGCGGCCGGGCGGGTCGTCGACTGCGCCGGGCGCACCCTCGTCCCCGGCTTCGTCGACGTCCACCAGCACGGCAGCGGCGGCGCCTCGTACGACGGCGGTCCCGCGGCCGCGCGTCGTGCGCTGGCCGCGTCCCGCGCGGCGGGGACGACAACCGTCGTCGCCTCCCTGGTGTCGCTGCGGCCGCCGGACCTGGACCGGGCGCTGGACGGCCTCGCCGGGCTGGTCGAGGAGGGCGAGCTCGCCGGCGTGCACCTGGAGGGGCCGTGGCTGGCGCCGACCCGGCGGGGTGCCCACGACCAGGCCGCGCTGCGCCCGCCGTCCGCGGAGGAGCTGGTGCGGGTGCTGTCCCGCGGGATCGTGCGGATGGGAACGCTCGCGCCCGAGCTGCCGGGGGCGCTGGACGCGATCGCGGCGCTGGCCGACGCCGGGGTGGTGGCCGCCGTCGGGCACACCGAGGCGCCGTACGACGTCGTCCGGGCGGCGGTGGACGCCGGGGCGCGGATGGCCACCCACCTGCTCAACGCGATGCCGGCGCCCGCGGGCCGCGACCCCGGCGCGGTCATGGCCCTGCTCGAGGACCCGCGGGTGACGGTGGAGCTGATCGCCGACGGCGTGCACCTGCACCCCGCCTGGGAGCGGCACGTCCTCGGCACGGCCGGGCCGGGGCGGGTCGCGCTGGTCACCGACGCGACGGCCGCGGCCGGGATGCCCGACGGCCGCTACGACCTGGGCGGGCTGGCCGTGACGGTGTCCGGCGGCGCCGCGCGCCTGGTCGACGGCGGCGCGCTGGCCGGTGGGACGGCGACCTCGGCCGCGCTGTTCCGGCGGGCGGTCACCGACCTCGGCCTGTCCCTGGTCGACGCCGCGCGGGTGACCGCGACGACGCCGGCGGCGGCGCTGGGCCTGCCCGAGGTCGGGGCGCTGGGAGCGGGGCGGCGCGCCGACGTGGTCCTGCTCGACCGGGGCCTGCAGGTGCGAGGCGTGCTGCGGGCGGGGGAGTGGGTGGTGTCGCCGTCCTGACGCCCGACCGGCGTTCACCGTGCGTGACCGGCCTCCGGCGTCACCCACGCCGGCGGGGGACTTCGGCGTCCACGGCGTTTGGTGCGGGATGGGGGAAGGACACCTGGGTGCTGCACTGGACAGCCGGCCAGCTGACCGACCGCGCACTGAGCAAGGGGGAGCACATGTCCGACCACCTCGAGCCGCACCCGGGGCCGAGCCGGGTCGGGCAGCCTCCGCGGTGTTCGCGGCACGCCCGCGGCCACGCGCCGCACCCGGCGCAGGTCCAGTTCTGCCAGAACGACGCCGCCGAGCACTGGCAGCCGGTGGTCGTCATGGGCGCCGTCGGCGACGTGGTCACCCTGGCCGCCGGGGACGAGCTGCGGCGCTACCGCAACCACGATGCCGGCCAGCTGACCGCCCGGGTGGGCAGCGCCGGCGCGGAGGCCTTCCTCAACACCCGCGTCGGGCTGCTCTTCCTGCACTCCTGGCCGCGCGACACCGGCGCGGTCTTCTCGCTGCAGCCGGCCGAGCAGACCCCCGAGCCCTGCCGGGAGTGATCGAGGGCCGCCCCGCTCACCCCATGGGATGAGGCCCCCGGTCGACGCCCACCGGAACAAGATCGACCTCAATAGCATCCAGACGTCTCCCGTACCCGGTGCTCACGCTCCTGCGCGGTGCCCGTCGGGGGACCGGGGGACCACCGCGTCGTCGCGCCTCCGTGATGGATCTGGCTGATCATCGGGCGCTGTGCCCGTGACGGGGGAGTGGTCGTGGCCTCGACGGGTGCCCAGCACCTCGACCGCCGCTACCGCCTGGTTCGCATCCCACTGCGGACCCGGTGGCGGCTCCAGTGGTACGCGCGATCAGACCGGCGCGCCGGTCTCCCGGTCGGTCTGAGCGCGGACTCGACGCCCCTCCTCTCCGAGCTGGTCGCCGAGTACCGCGAGGTCTGCGAGCGCGAGTGGACGGGGTGCCTGCGCGACAACCAGTCGCGTGAGGTGAGCATCGATCGGATCGACGCCGAACTCGACCACCTGAGGGCTGCGTTGCAGCGCGAGGCGAACGACGTGAGTCGGCTGTCAGAACCGCTGTCGGAAGACTGGTTGTCGCTCCGGTACCCCGGTGAGGAGCAGCTGACCGAGTCCGCGGTCCGCCGGCGGCGCATCGTCGCCCATCAGCGGGCTGTCGAACGGGCTCGTTCGGTCGTCCAGGAGACCCAGGAGAGCATCGACGCTCGGCTCTCCGAGCGGGCTGAGCTGAAGGCGCAGTGCGACACCCGCACGGACGTCGCTCGCTCGCACGTCGTCCACCACCAGGCAGTCGCGAGCCGCAAGGCCGCCATCTACCGGCGGGCTCTCGTCCGCCGTCATCCGGAGCGTGACGAGCTCATCCGGGGCTGGACGACGGAGCTCTGTCCTCTGCCCGCGTGGGCCGATCCCACCATGGCTGCCGCACCGTCTGGAGTCGCCGCGTGAACCACTCGAGCCTGCCTGAGCAGGAGCCCTCCTCGGCTCGGCCCACCTCGGTCGTGGAGGCCGAGCTCCGCGGGGCGCGCGACCAGGTGGTTGCACAGGTGGGGCAGCTCGCCCAGGCGGGTTCCCTGGACGCCGGCAACGGCGACGTGATGGACGCGTGGCTCGAGGGTCTGCGCCGGGAGATGCACGCCCGCCGTGCCAGCGAGCGGACCAACTCGGTCGCTGCGGCACAAGGGCGAGTCGCCGAGCTCGAGGCGGAGGTCCTGAAGACACGAAAGCTCGCCGACGCGGCCACCACCGCCGTCGAGGACGCGGAGCGCGAGCTCACCGCGGCCAAGCGGCGGGTGCTCGACCCCGCGGAGAACCAGGCGATCGACCAGCGGGAGCGCAGGCGCAGGCCCCGCGCCACGTCGGATCCCCTGGAGGGACTCGTCCGGCCGCGGTTCCACCGGTTCCTCGTGATCGCGTTCCTGGTCGTCGCGGCACTGGGTGACGTGGCCACGTTCCGCCTCGTCATCGCCACGACGTTCACGGACGGCGAGGAGTACGTCGTCTGGATGCTCACCCTCGCCTTCGCCGCCGCCTCAGTGGGCCTGATGCACTTCGTCGGGCGGGCCTGGAAGGAGCTGCGCCAGGCTCGGGGGGGCCTGGGGCGACCGTCGATCTTCCTCATGCTGGGTGGCTGGCTGCTCCTCGGAGCGGTCGCCTTCGTCTTCCGCGTGCAGAGCCAGGACTCGGCCTCCGCCGCGTCGGACGTCTTCGGGTCGGCCGGGGCTGCTCAGGCGCAGCACGACCCTCTGCTGTCCGCACTCCTGCTCGCTGGACTGTACGTGGCCTCGGGGCTCCTGGCCTTCTACTCGGGGTTCACCGAGCACCACCCCCACATGACGACCTACCTCGCGCTACGGGAGACGTTGCCGGCCCACCGGAGGGCGGCTGTCGAGGCTGCAGCAGTGGCGACCGCCCGGCAGCAGGAGTTGGCGCTGGCCCGCACCGAGGAGGCGCGAGCACACCAGCGCGCTGCTGATGCCTCCATCGAGATCGACGCCGGCATCGATGCGTTGAAGGAGCTCGTCCGCGTGGAGGTCGCCCGCTACATCGGGCTGCCGGAGGCCACCAGCGGACTGACCGCCGGCCGTGGCGCGGACGTCTCCTCGGAGCCGACTGCGCGCCGACACGGCGCGAACCTCGTCCCGACCTCGCGGGACGCCCACGACCGCATCAACGGCTACGGCACGCATGCCGGCAGCCACTGACCACTGCGGTCCTCACCACATCCGAGAGGTTTCCCTGTGCGAAAGAGCACGACCCCGCGCGCTGTCTCCGCGGCGGCAACCGTCCTGACCCTGGCCGGAGTCCTGGCCGGCTGCGGTGGTGGAGAGGCGGTGGGCGACCCGACCGGTGCGGTGGCCCTGGTGGCCGGGGCGCGCAGCAACATGCCGCCGCCGCAGCTCGACGGTGACGCCGCGGATGTGTTCGACCAGGCTCTGCAGGACCAGTCACTCGTGACCATGGTCGTCGCGGACGGCGAACCGTCAGTGCAGTTCTCGGAGCAGATGCTCATCACGGGCAACAACGGACCTGCACGTGAGGAGAGTCGGGAGCGCAACGAGGCAGCGCTGGCCGCAGAGATCGAAGCGCTCCGTGCGGAGGACGAGGAGACCGATCTCCTCACGGCTCTGGACGAGGCAGCGCGCAGCATCTCGGCCGTGGAGACGCCGCCCCGGACGATCGTCGTCGTCGACTCAGGGCTCTCGACCGTGGCGCCGCTGGACTTCACCCAGCCCGGCCTGCTCGACGCCGACCCTCAGGAGATCGTCGACAACCTGGTGGCGCTCGATGCCCTGCCGGACCTCGGCGGAGTCAGGGTCATCCTGCAGGGAATCGGTGACACGGCCGAGCCGCAGGAGCCGCTGAGCATCGCGCAGCGGAAGAACCTCGTCGCCATCTGGAGGGCGATCAGCACCGCCGCCAATGGGGGCGTTGAGCCCGAGGTCGAGGACACGCAACTGAGCCGGGAGCTCCTCGATGAGGAGCTGCCGAGAGTCACGCCTGTACCGGTGCCCGAGGGGCCGGTCTGCACCAAGGGCACCATCGTGCTCACCGGGGCCGATGTCGCCTTCCGGCCGGACTCGGCCGAGTTCGTCGACGAGGAGGCGGCCGAAGCTGTGCTCCGGCCGATCGCCGAGCAACTACGCGAGAGCGGTGCGACCGCGACCTTGACCGGTACGACCGCCAACGTCCAGGGCATCGAGGGACAGCGGCGACTCGGCCTCGATCGCGCCGAAGCCGTGCGCCAGGTGCTGGTCGACCTCGGTGTCCCGGCCGGCGGCCTGACCGCTGACGGCGTCGGGAGCGAGTTCCCCGGCTACGTCCAGGACCACGACGCTGAAGGCAACCTGCTCCCGGGTCCGGCGGCGCAGAACCGGAAGGTCATCATCACGCCGTCGATCGGGACCGCGGGCCTGGCCTGCGACTGACGGACGGTGCCCCCGGCCGTCCCTCAGGACGGCCGGGGCACCGGTGCGTCACGCGACCCGACGGGCCCCGACGTAGCTCGGCATGGAGTCGAGGTTCACGACCTTGACCGGCTGGCCGGCGGTGGAGGCGTGCACCATCTGGCCGTTGCCGATGTACATGCCCACGTGCGAGACCGGGCTGTAGAAGAACACCAGGTCACCGGGCTTGAGGTCGGACTTCGCCACCGGCGCGCCGAAGGTCGACTGCGCCCGCGAGGTGCGCGGCAGCTCGACGCCGGCCGCCCGGTAGGCGAACGTCGTCAGCCCCGAGCAGTCGAAGGCGTTGGGACCGGTGGCGCCCCAGCCGTACGGGTCGCCCTGCTGTGCGAGGGCGGTGTCGACGGCCTTCTGGGCGGCGCCGTTCGGGGCGGCGGCCGCAGCGACGGCGACGGCGCCGGAACCGGCGTCACCGGCGTCAGCCTGGGCGGTGGCCGGAGCGAGGGTCACGGCGGCGCCGGCGACGGCGGCGATCGCGATCCCACGGAAAGAACGGCGTGCGAAAGACGTGCGTGCAGTCGTCATGGACGACGGGTTCTCCTGTTCTCCACGGCCGCCTACCGGGTTAGCTGACGGGTTCGGACGGGGGAGTCGCCCGGCGCGAGATGCGCTTCACCCCAGGGATGCGGTGGGTCCCCGGTCCGGGCGCGGCGTTCACCGCGTCCGGTTCGGCGTAGTCCGGCCGGTGTCACGCGGTTCGGTGACGAGAGGCCCGGCAGGACCGCGGACGACCGTAGGAGAGCGCGACGGCCCTCGCAGGCGGCCGGACGGTCGCGCGACGGCGGCGTGTCCGGATCGCGACACGCCGCGCTGACCACCGGGGACTACGGAGCGCGCAGGAATGCCATGGATGCGTTTCCGCAGGTCAGCGGCTTGGGACCAAAGTATGTGAACGGCGGAGTGTTCTCACGCGGCGTGACGTCCGTATCGCGGACAGCAGCCGGAACCCGGGGGTTGGCGCAGCCGTTGGGCGGGCACGACAAGAGACGACCGAGAACGAGGAGGGACACACCCCATGGCCGGAATGATCCGGAAGCTGGTGGCGTCGGGGATCGCGGCGAAGGTCATCCAGGAGGCCCGCAAGCCGCAGAACCAGGCCAAGATCAAGGAGTTCATCGCCAAGATGGGCGAGCAGAACAAGAAGCGCGGCGGCGGCAAGGGCTACGGCCGCGGCCCCGTCCACTGACGGCTCCGCTGGGGAGCCCCCGTCCGGCACCGGGCGGGGGCTCCCGGTGAGCCCCCACCGGGTCGCCGTCCTCGACGACTACCAGTCCGTGGCGGCCGAGTTCGCCGACTGGTCCCGCGTCCCCGGACCGCTCGACGTCGTCGCCTTCGCCGACCACCTCGACGACGAGGACGCCCTCGTCGAGCGCCTCGCCCCCTTCGACGTCCTCGTCGCCATGCGTGAGCGGACGCCGTTCCCGCGCAGCCTGCTCGAGCGCCTGCCCGCGCTCCGGTTGCTGGTCACCACCGGCGCCCGCAACGCCGCCATCGACCTCACCGCGGCCCGCGACCGCGGGATCACCGTCTGCGGCACCGGCTCGCACGCACCCGGCACCGCAGAGCTGACCTGGGCGCTGCTGCTCGCCGTGGCCCGCCACGTCCCGGCCGAGGACGCCGCCCTGCGCGCCGGCCGCTGGCAGACCACGGTCGGCACCGACCTCGCCGGCGCCCGCCTCGGCGTGGTGGGCCTGGGCCGGCTCGGCACCCGCGTCGCGCGGATCGGGCAGGCCTTCGAGATGGACGTCGTCGCCTGGAGCCCGCACCTCACCGACGACCGCGCCGCGGCGGCCGGCGTCCGCCGGGTCGAGCGGGACGAGCTGTTCGCCACCGCGGACATCGTCACCGTGCACCTGGTCCTCGGCGAGGGCACCCGCGGCATCGTCGGCCGCGCCGAGCTCGGCCGGATGAGACCCACCGCGATCCTGGTCAACACCTCGCGCGGGCCGGTCGTCGACGAGGCCGCCCTGGTCGAGGCGCTGTCCGACGGGCGGATCGCCGGCGCCGGCCTCGACGTCTACGACCGTGAGCCGCTGCCCGCCGACTCCCCGCTGCGCAGCGCGCCGCGGACGGTCCTCACCCCGCACCTGGGCTACGTCACCCGCCGCGGCTACGAGGTCTTCTACCGCGAGGTCGTCGAGGACGTCGCCGCCTTCCTGGCGGGCTCCCCGGTCCGGGTGCTCGACCCCGCGTGACCGCCGCCCGGCACGGGTACTCCAGCGGCATGACCGAGGGCAACCTGACCGGCCGGCCGGCCGGTGGCGTCAACGAACCGACCGACGGGGTCCCGGGCACGCGTCCGGAGGAGGACCTGGTCGGGCCGCCGTCGCAGCAGGAGGAGCCGCGCGCCGCCCGGGACGGCGAGATGTCGACCAACCCGGGTGAGAGCGCCAGCGGCGTCCCGGACACCGACCACCCGCTCGGCGGCCGGAACGGCTGACCTCGCGGCTACGGCCGGCCGGCGTGGGGGACGTCGACCTCGGTGGCCACCAGGACCGCCTCGCGCACCGGCGCCCGGTTGTGCTCGTAGAAGTCCGGCGCGCAGCACATCAGCAGCGTGCGGCCGTCGTCCCCGCCGAGCATGCACGCGTAGACGCCCAGGCCGGACGGCGCGGCGACCTCGTCGAGGACCTCCCCACCCTCGGCCACGCGCACCACCCGGCCGCCGACCGCGTCGGCCGCCCAGATCCGCCCCTCGGCGTCCAGCGCGCAGCCGTCGGGGGCGACCGTCAGCTGGCCGAGCACCTCGTCGACCGTCGTCCCGGTGACCTCCGGGCCGAGGGACGCCCACACCCGCCGGTTGGACAGCGACCCGTCGGCGCCCAGGTCGAACGCGGTGTACCGGTTGCCCAGCGTCTCGCCGACGACGAGCGTGCCGCCGTCCGGGGTGATGACAGAGCCGTTCGGGAACTGCAGCCCCTCGGCGGCGACCGACACCGTGCCGTTCGGGTCGATGCGCTTGAGCGACGCGGTCGCGGCGCTCCCGCCGCCCATCAGGTCGAAGCCGAAGTCACCGACGAACACGCGGCCGCCGGCGTCGACCACCAGGTCGTTGAGGTGCCCGCCGCAGTGTTCGGCCAGGTCGGCGTGGGTCGTGAGCGACCCGTCGGCGTACCGGAGCACCCGGCGGTCCTTCATCGACACGACGACCAGGGAGCCGTCGGGCAGCCAGCCCAGCCCGGACGGCTGCTGCTCCACCTCGACGACGACGGTCTCCGCACCGTCGGGGGTCACCCGGCTGACCGTGTGCCGGTAGAAGTCCGAGATCCACCACGTGCCCTCGTGCCAGCGCGGGCCCTCGAAGAACCCGCCGCCCTCCAGGACCGTCCTGAGCTGCCGTTCCGCCATGCTCGGGCACCCTAGGGGGACCCGACCCGTCAGCGAGGAGTCACACGTGCCCGGACCCGTGATCGCCGTCGTCGGAGCCACCGGCCGGCAGGGCGGCGCCACCGCCGGCGCACTGCTGGACGCCGGCGCCCGGGTCCGCGCCCTCGTCCGCGACCCGGGCCGGGCCCGCGACCTCGCCGACCGCGGTGCCGAGCTCGTCCCCGCCGACCTGCAGGACCCGGACAGCCTGCGGACGGCGTTCCGCGGCGCGCAGCGGGTGTTCGCGATGACCACCCCCTTCGGCCCGCGGGGTGTGGACGGCGAGGTGGCGGACGGCACCGCCCTGGCCGACGCGGCCGCCGACAGCGGCGTGGAGCACCTGGTGTTCAGCTCCGTCGGGGGCGCCGAGCGGGACACCGGCATCCCGCACTTCGACAGCAAGCGTCGCGTCGAGGAGCACATCGCCTCCCTCGGCCTGCCCGCCACGGTCGTGCGCCCGGTCTTCTTCATGGAGAACCTGCGCTGGATGGCGTCGGCCGAGGACGGCGCGGTCGTCGTCCGGATGGCGCTGCCGGCCGGGGTGCCGCTGCAGATGATCGCCGTCGCCGACATCGGCGCGGTCACCGCGGCCGTCCTGCTGGACCCCTCACGGGTGCCCGGCGGCAGCATCGAGATCGGGGGCGACGAGCGGACCGGCGAGCAGGTCGCCGCCGCCTTCGGTCAGCACGCCGGCCTGCCCGGCCGCTACGAGGCGCTGCCGCTGGACGCGCTCGGCGACGACGAGGACTCCCGGGCGATGTTCGCCTGGTTCGCCCGGCCGCCCGCCTACCGGGCCGACGTCGCTGCCACCCGCGCCCTCGCACCCGGCCTGCAGGACCTGCCCACCTGGCTGGCTCGCACCGGCTGGACACCCTGACGTCCCGGCGCGGACCGGTAGCGGAGGGTCACGCCCACCGCGTGTCGGGACGGGATCCCCGCGACACGGCCGGGGGAGCGGCGGGCCGCGGGTCCGGCTGTCCGAGGCTCCGTCGTCATGACGGGCAGAGTGGGGGTCCCCGGGCTGGCGCTGCCGATGGTCACGGCGGCGACCCGGCTGGACTACCTGAGCCGGCGGGACAACGCGACGGCGTCCTCGCGGCGGCGCACCCCGGCACCCACGCACTCGTGGACGGCCCACCTGCGCGGTGAGGTGGAAGCCCTCGACCAGGAGGAGTCCCTGGAGCTGCTCGACCTGGGCGTCGTCCTCGCCCGCCGGGCCTACGACGCGCAGCACCTGGGCATCCGCGCGGCGCTGCGCACCGGGGCGTCGTGGGCCCGGATCGGTGAGTCGCTCGGCACCACGCCGCTGAACGCGTGGAACCGGCACCAGCGGTGGATCGAGGAGCAGGTCGAGCTCTTCGAGGCCAGCCGCGGCCGGGACGGCCTGGACGACGCCGGCGCCATGGAGGCGCTGCGGCTGGCCGGTGACCGCCCGATCGGCCTGGGTCACGTCCGGCGCACCGGGGACGCCGGCCCCGGGAGCTGACCGCGGCGGCCGGCGCCGGCCCCGGCGAGTCGTTTCCCCCGTCCGCACCCCGGGCAGGCCCCGGGGGACCGACGCGATCCACGGAGGGACGACGACATGCAGGTCGGCTACAAGCTCGCCACCGAGGCCTTCGGGCCGGAGGAGGTCATCCGGCAGACGGTCCGCGCCGAGCAGGCCGGCTTCGACTTCGTGGAGCTGAGCGACCACTTCCACCCGTGGTTGGACAACCAGGGCCACAGCGCGTTCACCTGGTCCCTGCTGGGCGCCATGGCCGCGAGGACCGAGCGGATCGGCCTGGCCACCGGCGTCACCTGCCCGATGATCCGGTACCACCCGGCGGTGATCGCCCAGGCCGCGGCCACCGTGCAGATCCTCTCGGGCAACCGCTTCACCCTCGGGGTCGGCGCCGGCGAGCGGCTCAACGAGCACGTCGTCGGGCAGGGCTGGCCGGCGGTGCGGATCCGGCACAGGATGCTCCGCGAGGCCCTGGAGATCATCCGGCTGCTGTGGCAGGGCGGCTACCAGTCCTACGACGGCCAGTACCTGCAGCTCGAGGACGCCCGCGTCTTCGACCTCCCCGACCAGCTCCCGGTCATCGCGGTGGCCAGCGGCGGACCCGAGGCCTCGAGGCTCGCCGCGGAGCACGGCGACGGGTTGTTCGCCACCGAGCCGCGCGGGGACCTGGTCAGCGCCTACCGGGACGGCGGCGGCACGGGGCCGCACTACGCCGAGGTGCCGATGGCCTGGGCCGCCGACGAGGACTCCGCCGTCCAGGCCGCCCTGGAGACCAGCCGCTGGGCGGTCACCGGCTGGAAGGTGATGAGCGAGCTGCCCAACCCGGTCAACTTCGCCGCCGCCAGCGAGACGGTGACGCCCGACGACATCCGGCAGCAGTTCTCCTGCGGCCCCGACCTGGACGCGCACGTGCAGCAGGCCCAGCCCTACGTCGACGCGGGCTTCGACCACCTGGTGCTGCAGAACACCGGCCCGGACCCGGACGGTTTCCTCGACGTCTGCGAGCGGGAGCTCATCGGCCGGGTGCGTGCGCTGACGCCGTCGTCCTGAGCCGGCGGGGGACCACCTGCGGGTGGTCGTGCTCTGCATGCCCCTCGTACGCAGAGCACGTGCACCCGCAGGTGAGCACCGGCCGGCGGCTCAGTCGCCCTTGACGTTGACCACCTGGCGCAGCGTGTGCCGGACCTCCACCAGGTCGGCGGCGTCGGCCATGACGACGTCCACCGGCTTGTACGCGTCGGGGTGCTCGTCGAGGAACGCGTCCGAGCGGCCCCAGGCGATGCCCTTCATCCGGCGGTCCAGGTCCGCGCGGGTGAACAGCCGGCGGGCCTGGCCGCGGGAGTGGTTGCGGCCCGCGCCGTGGGGTGCGGAGTGCAGTGACTCGACGTTGCCCCGGCCGACGACGATGTAGGACGCCGTGCCCATCGACCCCGGGATGAGCCCCCACTGGCCCGCCCGCGCGGAGATCGCCCCCTTGCGGGAGACCCAGACCCGCGTGCCGAAGTGCTCCTCGCGCTCGGTGTAGTTGTGGTGCGCGTTGACCACCTGGACCCGCTCGACCTCCGTGGTGAGGAAGCGGGAGACCTGCTCGGCGACGCGGTCCATCATCTCCTCGCGGTTGAGGTAGGCGAACCGCTGCGCCCAGTGCAGCGCCTCCATGTAGGCGTCGAACTCCGGCTCGCCCTCCTCCAGGTAGGCGAGGTCGCGGTCGGGCAGGTCGACGCCGCGCGCATCGGTGAGGTCCTTGGCCACCCGGATGTGCTTGGACGCCAGCCGGTTGCCCACGCCGCGCGACCCGGAGTGCAGGAACAGCCACACCCGGTCGGCCTCGTCCAGCGAGACCTCGATGAAGTGGTTGCCCGACCCGAGCGAGCCCAGCTGCAGCGGCCAGTTCTGCGCGACGGCGTCGGCCTGCACGGCACCCGGCAGGTCCCGGAGCTCGTCCACCCGCGGCGCCGCCGTCTCGCGCAGCTTCTTGTTGTAGCGGCCGGCCGACAGCGGGATCGCCCGCGAGATCTGCTCGTGGAGGGTCGCCAGGTTGCGGCCGCGCAGGTCGTCGCCGGTGAACTGGGTGCGGACCGCCATCATCCCGCAGCCGATGTCCACCCCGACCGCCGCCGGGATGATCGCGCCGTCGGTCGGGATCACCGAGCCCACGGTCGCGCCCAGGCCCAGGTGCGCGTCGGGCATCAGCGCCATGTGCGGGTTGATGAACGGCATCGAGGCGGTGCGCTCGGCCTGCAGCCGGGTGGTCGGCTCGAGGATCGACGCCCAGTTGAGCAGGCGGTCGTTGATCTTCTCCACACCTCACCGGTACCCCGCGCGGGTGCCTCAGTCCTTCTTCCCGTCCTTCTTGTCGCCGCCCTTCCCGTTGCCGTTGCCCTGGTTGCCCTCGTTGCCGTTGCCCCCGCCCGCGTTCCCGTTGCCGCTGCCCTCCTCGTCGGGGTCGGCCTCGTCCTCGTCGGGCTCCTCGGCCGGCGCGGACGACGGGGCGGGCGGGGCGACGGCGTGCGTGACGGTGACCGTGTCACCCGGCTGCAGGGCGCCGAGGGGGTCGAGGGCGATCACCTGCCCGGCGGGCACGTCGCCGGTCTGCAGCGGCCGCGGTCGCACGGTCAGGCCCAGCCCGCCCAGCTCGTCCACGACCTCGGACACCGGGCGGCCCACGTAGTCCCCGGAGGCGACCTCCACCCCGGCCGGCGCCGACGGCGAGGGGGTCGGCTCCGCGGTGGGCGAGGACGTGCCGCGGGTGTCGAGCACCACCGCGCCCACCACGACGGCCAGCACGAGCAGCGCGACCAGCGGCACGAGCAGCCGCCGCGCCGGCCGGCCGCCGGGCCCGGACGGCAGCACGCGGGTCACCGGTGCGGCGCCGGCGGTGGCCAGGACGCGGGTCCGCTCGCGCTCGGGTGCTCCGCCGTCCAGGGCGTCCAGCAGCGCGGCGCCGTCGGGGATGCGGTCCGCGGGGTCGGTGGCGAGGGCCCGCTCGACAACCCGGCGCAGGTCCGGCGGGACGTCGGGCGGCAGGGGGCCGAGCCGCTGGGACACCTTCTGCGCGACGACGTGCAGGGCGTTGTCCCCGTCGAAGGCCCGGCGGCCGGTCAGGCACTCGTACGCCACCACGCCGAGCGCGTAGACGTCGCTCGCCGGGGTCGCCTTGGCCCCCTGCGCCTGCTCGGGGGAGAGGTACCGCACCGTCCCGATGACCTGCCCGGTCCGGGTGATCGACGCGCTCGACGCCGACCACGCGATCCCGAAGTCGGTGATCTTCACGGTGCCGTCCGCGGCCACCAGCAGGTTGGCCGGCTTGACGTCCCGGTGGACCACCCCGGCGCCGTGGGCGACGGCCAGTCCGGCGGCGGCCTGGCGCAGGACGTCGCGCGTGCGCTCGGGGCTCAGCCGGCCCTCCCGCGCCAGCACGGCCGAGAGCGGTTCGCCGTCCACCAGTTCCATCACGAGGTAGGCCAGCCGCTGTCCGCCGGGGCCGGTGGTCTCCCCGTAGTCGTGCAGCGTCGCGATGGAGGGCGCGGTCAGGCCAGCCGTCAGCCGGGCCTCGGCGCGGAAGCGGGCCAGGAAGCCCGGGTCGTCGGTGTACTCGCTGCGAAGCAGCTTCACGGCCACCGGCCGCTCCAGGACGACGTCCCGGGCCCGCCACACCTGGCCCATGCCCCCGGTCGCGAGGAGGGCTCCCAGCTCGTACCGGTTCCCGAGGACCGAACCCGCCAGATCCACCGGTCACCTCCGTGCTCGTGGGATCACGCCGCCGTACCCGGTATCGGCGTCCCGTGCCCCCGACCGGAGCGTGCCCGGGGGCGAGCCGGCGTCAGACCGGGTCGACCAGGCGCAGCGCCGGGGGAGAGGTCAACCGCTTCACCAGGGTCACCCGGTGCCGGCCGTCGGGGCCGTGCGCGAAGTCCAGGCGGTCCACCAGCGCCTGCATCAGCTGCAGCCCGCGCCCGCCGCCCTCCAGCAGGGAGCCGTCCCGGTCCTGCGGCAGCGCGTCGGGGTCGAAGCCCTGGCCGTCGTCGAACACGCTGATCCGGCAGGTCCCGGAGTCGATGGCGACCTGCACCTCGTAGTCGCCGTGGTCCCCGGTGTGCTGGACGACGTTGGCGCACGCCTCGGTCAGCGCCAGCGTGATCTCGTCGATCACCACCCGCTCCACGCGCAGGTGCTCCAGCGCCTGCCGGCACAGCCCCCGGACGAAGGGGACGCTGTTGCTGTCCACCGGAAGGCGGACGCTGAGCCCGATGTCCACGCCTGGCTCCCCTCTCCTGTCCGGTGGCATCTACCCTGCGGAGGGCCAGTGGACCACGACGAGGGGACCGATTCCCTTGCTCTTCGAGATCGAGCGGACGACGGTCCTCGGGCGACCGGCGCTGAGAGTACGCGGAGAGCTCGACATCGCGACCTCGCCACAGCTGGCCGAGGCCGTCGACGCCGTGCTGGCCACCGAGCCCCGCTCGATGGTGGTGGACCTGACCGACACCACGTTCCTGGACTCCTCCGGCGCCCGCCAGCTGGCCTGGTGCGCGCGGCGGGCGACCCGCAGCGGGGTGCGGCTGCAGGTGGTCTGCCCCCGCGACAACCGACCGGTCCGGCTGGTCGTCGACCTGCTGGAGCTCCAGGCGCTCGTGCCGATCGTCGAGGCGGCCAGCCTGACCGAGGGGGAGGTCGGCCCGTAGGGTCGCGGTGGTGAGTACACCGCCCGATGACAGCCGCGGGAGCATCGCAGCGAGGAACGAGCGAGGAGCGGATCGCGGCGCGGAGTCGGGCCAGGGTGCGCCGCCCACGACGGTCAGCGACGAGGCGCTCGCCCGCTGCGCCGACGAGCCGATCGCCGTCCCCCGGGCGATCCAGCCGCACGGTGTCCTGCTCGCCGTCACCGAGCCCGACCTCCGGGTGGTGGTCGCCTCGGCCGACGCCGCCGAGCTGCTGGGGACCGAGCCGGCGTCCCTCGCCGATGTGCTCGCGCCGGCCGACCTGGACCGGCTGCGCGACGGGCTGGCCGACGACCTCGCCCTGCTCAACCCCCTGCGGGTGACCGTGGCCGGCGGCGAGGTGGACCTCGTCGTGCACCGCACCGAGGGGCTGCTGGTCACCGAGTGGGAGCCGCTGACCGGTGCCGAGCAGGCCGGCGCCGCCTGGCACCGCCGGCTGCCCACCGTGCTGCAGCGGCTCTCGGCCGCGGCCACGCTGGAGGAGCTCACCGCGACCCTCGCCCGCGACGTCCGGGCGCTCACCGGGTTCGACCGCGTGATGGTCTACCGCTTCGACCCGGAGTGGAACGGCGAGGTGGTCGCCGAGGACCGCCGGGAGGACCTCGAGCCCTTCCTCGGTCTGCGCTACCCGGCCAGCGACATCCCGGCCCAGGCGCGCGCCCTCTACGCGACCAACTGGCTGCGGCTGATCCCCGACGCCACCTACCGCCCGGTGCCGCTGCACCCGGCGGTCAACCCGCTCACCGGCCGGCCCCTGGACCTCTCGGGCGCGGTGCTGCGCAGCGTCTCGCCGGTGCACCTGGAGTACCTGGCGAACATGGGCGTGGTCTCCTCCATGTCGGTCTCGCTCGTCGACCGCGGCCGGCTGTGGGGCCTGGTCTCCTGCCACCACTACTCCGGCCCGCACCGCCCCTCGTACGCCGACCGGGTGGCCGCCGAGTTCCTCGGCCGGACGGCGTCCCTGCTGCTGCACACCACCGTCGAGGCCGCCGAGCGGGGGGACGCCGTCGGCGTGGCGCAGCGGCAGGCACAGCTGGTGGCCGCGCTCGGCCGCACCCCGCGGACGCCCGCGCGGGCGCTCACCGAGGGCAGCCCGAGCGTGCTGGACCTGGTGCCCGCCTCCGGCGCCGCGGTGCGGTTGGACGGCCGGCTGCACCTGCTCGGCAGCACCCCTCCGGCGCAGCGGGTGCCCGGACTGGTGGCCGGGCTGCTGGACACCGGACGCCCGGCGACCGACGCACTGCGCCGGGTGGTCCCCGCCGCGGCCGACGTCGCGGACACCGCCAGCGGGCTGCTCGCCGTCGAGGTCGGCAGCGGGAGCGGGGACTTCCTCGCCTGGTTCCGGCCCGAGACGCCGCGCGAGGTGACCTGGGGCGGCAACCCGCACACCCCGAAGACCGTGCCGACCGACGCCGGCCCGCGCCTGTCCCCGCGCCGCTCCTTCGCCGCGTGGCGCGAGACCGTCCGCGGGACGGCGACCCCGTGGCGGGAGCACGAGGTCGCCGCCGCGCAGGCGCTGGCCGCCCACGTCACCGAGTCCGCGCTGCAGCGGGCCGGCGAGGACAACCGGCTCGCCGCGGCGCTGCAGCGCACCCTCCTGCTCGAGGAGCTGCCCAAGGTCCCGGGCCTGGCGCTGGCCGCTCGCTACCGCCCCAGCGCTGCCGACGTCGTGGGCGGGGACTGGTACGACCTGGTCCCGCTGCCCAGCGGCCGGGTGTCGATCGTGCTGGGCGACGTCGCCGGGCACGGGCTGGCCGCCGCGGCGATCACCGCCCAGCTGCGGCACGCCCTGCGCGCGCACCTGCTCCGCGACCTCGGTCCGGCCGCGGCGCTGCGGGGGCTCAACGAGGTGATCGCCGCGCTGCTGCCCGGCGAGCTCGCGACCGCCGTCGTCGTCGAGCTGGACCCGCGAACCGGGGCGGTGGGGCTGGCCAACGCCGGGCACCTGCCGGTGGTGCACGCCACGGCCGGCGGGGTGGGCCTGCTGGCCGGCCGGCACGGCCCCGCGCTGGGGCTGCTCGACGACGCCGAGTACCCCGAGACCCGGCTGCGGCTGGCCGGCGAGGACCGGGTGCTGCTGTTCAGCGACGGCCTGGTGGAGCGCCGCGACGTCCCGCTCGAGGAGCGGTTGGGCGCGCTGTGCAGCGCGGTGGCCGCCGGCCGCGACCCGGAGAGGCTGCTGGACGACGTCCTCGCTGTGCTGGACCCGCCGGACACCGACGACGTCACCCTGGTCGGCCTCGGCCGCACCTGAGGGCGGCGCGGCCGGACGCCGGTCCTACTCGGCCCGGTCGTCGCCGTGCCGGCGGTGTCCGACCGGCGGCTGCCGGCGGGCGATCCCGTCCAGCCGCTGGGTCAGGTCGGCCTGGGTGTCCTCGTCGTCGGCCGCATGCCGCCCGAGGGTGGGCATCCGGAACTCTGCGGTCTCGTCGAGCAGGTGTCGGGCCACGATGATGTCCTTCCGCGCGTGGTCGACCCCGAGCGTAGAAGCCGGGCCCGGTGCCCCCGGGGTGGCAGGGACGGGTGTGACCGCTGGGTCAGCCGGAGCCGAACAGGACAGCGTTCGTGCCCTGCCCCCGCCCTCGGCCGGGTCGGGTGGGCAGAGGTCCTGGCGTGCTCGTGCTCCGCGGGCCCACGGCACGCAGAGCACGAGTTCCCGGGGAGGTGAGGTCGACCGGGGAGGGGTCGGTCCCAGCGTGCTCGTGCTCTGCATGCCCACGGCAGGCAGAGCACGAGCACCCGCCGGGGTACCGGGTCGGTCGGGACGACGCCGGCGCCAGCGCCGGCCGGGAGCCGCTGGTCGGTCGGGAGGGCGGGTCCGGTGGGGTACCTGCTCAGTCGGGACGGCGGCGGCGCCGGCGGGGCATGTCGTCGTCGGCGCCGCGGCTGCGGGCGAAGGACTCCGCGAGGTCGGCCGGCCAGCCGTCGTCCACCAGCAGCAGGGCCAGCTGCCGGGCGAGGATGCCGTCGACGTCCGCGGCCGGCAGTTCGGAACCGAAGACGACCTCCCGCAGCGCCCAGCCGTTGCCCGCGGTGCCGCCGGTGGCCACCGCGGCGGCGAGCCTCTCGACGCCGGGGACGTCCATCCGCAGCGCGGCCCAGCGCAGCACCGGCGGCAGTCCCGACTGCGGAACGGCCCCCTCCAGCCGGGCCAGCCAGCCGACGTCGGCCAGCAGCAGGTGCCCGAACAGCGTCCTCTGCGGCTCCTCCCACGGGACGCCGGCCCGCCGCCACTGCGCGGCGAGCGCGTCGCCGACCACGCGCCGGCGGGTCGCGAGCAGCGCCAGCTCCCAGGCGTCGTCGGTCAGCTCCAGCAGCGGCAGCGCGATGCCGAGGCTCAGCGCCTGCTCGACGAGCAGGCCCGCCGCCCGGTCCAGGGTGGTGATCCGCCGGCCGCGGGCGACCTCGGCGGCCAGGGCGGCGCACAGGTCGCCCTGGGTGAGCCCGGCGATCTCCACCGCCTGCTCGGCGGGGCCCTCGGCGCCGTCGAACACCTCGTCGAGCAGGGCGGTCAGCACACCGCCGCGCACCCGCTCGGCGGCGACCGGCGACTGCCCGACCGCCGTCCGCAGGGACGCGGCCACGGTCCGGTCGCTGCCGGCCAGCTCCAGCGCGGCGGCGGCGTTGCGCCCGCGGGCCAGCCACCGCGGGCCGGCCTCGGAGTCGAGCACGCACGCCACCTGCTCGCCGGTCAGCTCGGGGGCGTCCTGCTCGGCCCAGGCGTCGGCGAACAGCCACGCGTCCAGCCGGCGCAGGTCGCCGACCGGGTCCGGTGCCAGCTCTCCCTTGCTCGCCGCCTCGAGCAGGGTGCGGGCCCGCTCGGTGTCGGCCGCGCGCGCCGCCGACCGCGGCAGGGCGTCGGAGAGCTCCACGCGCACCGGGGCGGTGTCGCCGTCGTCCGCCCGCGGGCCGGCCGTCAGCGAGACCCCAGCCGTCAGCGCCCGCGGCAGGACGTCGAACAGGACGTCGGCGACCTCCCGGCCCGACGGCGTCCGGCGCGGCAGCGGACAGACGCCCTCGCCGGCGGCGAGCACCGCGAGCAGCCGGGCCAGGCTCGGGGTGAGGGCGTCGACCTCGTCGGTGGTCAGCACCGGCACGGTGCGGTCGGCCGCCGGCACCCGCAGCGGCGGCAGCTCGTCGGTCGGGGTGGCGCCCTCGGGCAGCCCGTCGAGGAACCGCCCGGCCCGGCGCAGCGCCAGCAGCTCGCGGACGCCCAGCCGGGCGCCGTCGTCCCAGAGCAGGTGCACCAGGTAGTTGCCGGGGCGGCCGAAGCCGTCGGCGCTCGCGGCGACCGTGCGGTGCAGCAGCCGGCCGCCGGGACGGTGCACCAGCCCGAAGGTCTCGGTGGCGTCGGGGGTGAACCCGATCAGCGCGCCGAGCGCCTTGCGGGTGCGGCCCACCTCGGCCGGCCAGTCCGCCGAGTGCGCGAAGACGCCGAAGCCCGGGCCCTCCAGCGTCCGGGGGGCCGAGGTGTAGATCGCCTGCGCGCAGGTCCGGCCGCTCATCCGGACCACTCGCGGTACGGCGCCGAGCCGGCCTCCTCCGGGTCGAGGCCCTCCTCGGAGAGGAAGCCGTGGCGGGCCAGGAGGACCAGCAGCGGGTCCAGGCAGCCGACCGGGGCGATCTCCGGGTAGCCGCCGTCCTTGGCGTCCGCGCCGGTGGCCGACACCGCGTGCACGGTCGGCCGCGGCAGCCGGTTGAGCACCGCGGTGAGCAGGTTGGAGCCGCCGCTGAGCTCGAGGAAGTCGACCAGCCGGGAGCTGGTGTCCCGCACCTCGCCGAACCAGTGCGCGAGCGGCCGCGCGGCCAGGTCGGTGTCGCGCAGGGTGTCGGTGGGGAAGTCGGGGAGGCCGCGCAGCTTGTCCGCCTTGGTGAGCACCACGGCTGCCGAGACGCCGGTCAGCGGGCTGTCCTGGTGCAGGTTGCGCGCGCTGCGCAGCAGGTTGGCCAGGTTGACGACCATCTGCGTGTGCCGGGCCAGGCCCATCGACTCCTCGCCCGGGTCGGCCAGGTGGCGCAGCCGGGGGAAGACGCCGGGGGAGAGCAGCACCAGCACCGAGGACGCCGCGTAGAGGAACTTCCCGTACTGGCCCATGTCCTCGGCGCGGTAGAGCTGCTCGCCCGAGGCGTCGAAGAAAACCAGGTTCACCGCCCGCTCCGCGCCGCTGCGGCCGGTGCCGCGCAGGACCAGCATGAACGGCTCCGGTGAGCTGCCCTCGCCGAGGAGCGGCAGGGTCAGCGGCAGCTGCCGGCGCTGCACCATCAGCCGGTAGCGGTAGTCGTCGAACCGGGCGGCGCTCTCCTCGTCCATCTCCACCGAGATGCCGAGCGGCGCCAGGGCCCCCTCGTGCAGCAGGTCGATGAGCACGGTCAGGTAGGTGCTCTTCGACGCGCCGGTCAGCCCGACAAGGCCGACGACGATCGTGGGCCGGTCGAGGTAGTCCGGCGGCAGCCGGTGCCCCCGCGGGCAGGTGGGGCTGACGTTGGCCGCGGCCGCGCCGGCGGCGTCCTTGGGGGTGGGCGGCGGCACCGGGTCGGCGCGCAGCGGTTCGAGGAACCGCTGCCACCGGGTGCGGCGCTCGACCGGCGGCCGGTGCGCGACCCCGTGGGCGTCCCGCCACACGGGCGTGGACAGGGGCTCGAGGCAGCGGGGGCAGACCCGGCGCTTCACCGCCATCAGCGGACGAAGACGACGAAGAAGACGACGGCGACCGCGCAGAACACCGCCAGCAGCACCCGCTGCCGCTCGCGGTAGCGGTGCCGCCGCGCGTCGAGGCGCTGCTGGGCCAGGGCCCGCTCGTACAGTCCGGACACGGTCGGGGAGACCTCCTTGCGCTAGAAGACCAGGTGGTAGGCGACGGCGAGCACGAGGCCCGCGAGGATCCCGAGGACGACCGCCACCGCCATCGCCACGGCGAAGCCGGCCCAGGTGTCGGCGACCGCGCGTTCCAGCCGGCCCAGCTCGTAGCGCGCCGCCTCGACGACCGCCCCCACCGACTGCAGGTCGCGCATCGTCGTCCGCGGGTCGGCGATCTGCGAGGTCCCGCCCAGCCACCGGGTGTGCTGCTCGACCTGCTTGGCCAGCCTGGCCACCGACGGGCGCTTCTCGGGGGCGAACTTCAGCGCGGCGGAGACGCTGTCGAGCAGGTTGGGCGGCACGAGGGAGAGGTTGAGCCGGCCCGCGCGCAGCGCGAGGAAGTAGTCGGAGTCGGGCATGGTGTCGTCGGGGTCCACCGGGTGGACCGCGCCGGCGGCGTAGGCGATCACCATGCCCCAGCTGTAGACGTCGCTGGCCTCGGTGAGCACCGCGCCCTGCAGCTGCTCGGGGCTGGCGAACAGCTTGGTGCCCAGCGCGGCGATGCCGGTGGTCGAGGTGCCCGACGGCGGCTCCGGGCCGATGTAGCGGCTGATGCCGAAGTCGACGAGCCAGACGTCGGCGCCGGAGATGATGATGTTGCCCGGCTTCACGTCCCGGTGGACGACGCCCGCGGCGTGGACGTCCCGCAGCGCGCGGAGCAGGCCGATCGCGATCCGGCGCAGCTCCTCGGCGTTGAGCCCGGCCGAGCGGCGGGCCAGGAACTCGTCCAGCGGCGTGCCGGTCACGTACTCCTGCACGTAGTACGGCGCGTCGGCGGTGAGGTCCTGGTCGACGATGCGGGCCACCCGGGAGCTCTTCACCCGGGCGGCGTTCTCCACCTCCCGCGCCAGCCGCTTGCGGGCCAGCTCGGGCGCGGCCTCGGGCAGCCGCTTGATGACGACCAGCGGGCTGTCCGGCCCGGTCGAGCCGACGAAGACGTCCGCGCCCTGGCCGCCGCGGGGCAGCCGGCAGAGCAGCTCGTAGGGCCCGATGGAGGAGGGGTCGCCGGGCTCGAGCAGCTCGACCTGGCGGGTCCCGGCGAGGTCGGCGACGGCTCCGGTGGGGTCGAGTGCCTCGTCCACGTGCGGCGCCCTCCCTGTCGTCGGCAGGCGGACCCCGACCGTAGATCGCCAACCTGTGAACATCCATGGAGTTCCGCCCCACCCCGCACGGCCCCGGGATTCGCGGGTACAACCGAGTTGTTGCGGAAGCGAACGATCTCGGCCAGGTCAGGGGCGTTGATGAGCAGTGTCGGCACCGGCTCCCGGCCGGACACCGTCCGCACCTCGCACCGGGCCCCGCGGCGCGGTCCCTCGCCGTCGGTCGTCCTGGCCCTCGGGGCGGCCGGGCTGGCGGTGCTGCTCGTGCTCCTCGTGGTCGTCGTCGCCCGCGTCGGCGGGGACCCCGACACCGCGCCGGCCCCGACCGCGGAGGCGAGCCCGACACCGGTGGACACCTCCGACCTCACCGACCCGGCCAAGCGGGACGTGGCGATGCAGTTGATCTCCAGCGCGGAGAACTCGACGCTGGACTGGCGCGGCCAGTACGGCTACATCGAGTGGGACGTCGAGGGCGTCGCCGAGGAGAACCGCGGCTACACCGCCGGCCTCGTCGGCTTCTGCAGCGGCTGCGGCGACATGACCCGGCTCATCGAGTACTACACGTCGATCGCGCCCGGCAACCGGCTCGAGCAGTACCTGCCCGCGCTGCGCGTGCAGGAGGAGCTCGGCATGGGCGACGTGACCCGGGAGGGCCTCGGGTCGGCGTTCGTCGCCGACTGGCGGGCCGCCGCCCGCGACCCGCAGTTCCAGGCCGCGCAGGACCACGTGGTCGACCAGGCCTACTTCGACCCGGCGGTGCAGCAGGCGCTGGCCGACGGCGTGCACGCCCTGGGCCAGTTCGCCTACTTCGACGCCATGGTCGTGCACGGGCCCGGCGACGACCGGCTCAGCTTCGGCGGCATCCGCGCGGCCGCGCTGGCCGTGGCCAGCCCGCCGTCCCAGGGCGGCGACGAGACCGAGTGGCTCGAGGCCTTCCTGGACGCGCGGGTCGAGGCGATGCAGGCCGAGCGCGCGCACCGCGACACCAGCCGGGTGGACGACGCACAGCGGGTCTTCCTCGAGGAGGGCAACCTCCACCTCAACGTGCCGCTCCGCTGGTCGACCTACGGGGACGACTACCGCATCCCCTGACCCCGGCCGCGGTCAGACCACGGTGAGCAGCCCGGACTCCTGGCGGGTGAGCCGGCCGGCGTCGAGCACCCGGGTCAGCGCCGACTCCAGCAGCGGAGCCAGCGACGGCGTCCGGCGGCGGTAGCCGAAGACCTCCGCCGTCCGCAGGAACAGCTCGTCGGGGGTCATCCCCGCGCTCGCCCGGCACAGCGCGACCATGGCGTTGCCGACCTCCTCCGGCGCGACGTGCTCCAGCGGCCGGTCGGTGCTGGCGGCCTGGCGGCGGAAGGCCGACCAGGTGGCGCGGTCGGTCGCCTCGGGCCAGACGAACTCGCCGTCGAGGGCCCCCGGCGGCAGCAGCCCGAGCAGCGCGTCGCGGCGGGCCTCGCTGACGCGGGTGAGCCCGAAGGCGCTGCCGGCCAGGCGGGCCAGCCGGTCGCGGTGGATCGGCCCCTCGACCCGGATGCCGGCGCCCAGCACGCGCTTGACCGTGCGGGCCACGCGCGCGTCGGAGAGCTGGTCGAGCAGCTTGCGCTCCCCGGCGGTCTTGGGCACCCAGGGGACGAACGGGACCTCGCCCTCGAGCAGGGGCTCGGCCGGCACCTTCCTCAGCGCCCGGCGGGCGGGCCGGGCCGGTGCCGCCGCCGCGGCCGGGGCGGCGTCGGCTCCCGGAGCGGCCTCGGCTCCCGGGGCGGCCTCGGCTCCCGGGGCGGGCTCGGCGACCGGGGCGGGCCCGGCGACCGGCACGTCGATCACCGCGGGGGCCGCTGCGCGCAGCGGGGCGACGGACCGCACCTCGGAGGCCGGCGGCCCGGCGGGCGCGGGCACGACCACCGGCACCGAGACGTGCTCGGGCTCCGCGACGTCCTCGGGCTGCGCGACGGCGACCGAGGGAGGCGCGGCGGCCGGGGCGGGCGGCTCGGGAGCCGGGACGGCGGCGACGGCGGCGGCCAGGCGGTCGAGCACCGCCTCGCGGTCGCGCAGCCAGGTCGGCAGCCAGACCCGCTCGACGGCGGGCCAGCGCAGCATGCCGGACAGCACCTCCACCGGCAGGCCGTCGCGGTCGCCGACGGTCCGCCGCCGCGCCCACGCCGGCCCGTCCAGCAGCACGGCCATCACCGGCGCGTCGGGAGCGTCGGCCCGGGCGACCGAGAGGTCCACCCGGAACTCCGACAGGCCGACGTCGGTGTGCACCACCAGCCCGCGCTCGCGCAGCGCCGCCGCGATCTCCTCGCGGTGCCGGTCGGGGACGGCCACCGGGCGGGCGTCCCGAGGCAGCGCGTCGGTGCCGAGCGCGGCCAGGTCGAGGTAGGCGCGCAGGTGCTTCACGCCGACCGACGAGGTCTGCTCGGCGCGCAGCTGGGACGGGTCGAACGAGGTGAAGACGACGACCTGGCGGCGGGCGCGGGTGACCGCGACGTTGAGCCGCCGCTCGCCCCCGACCCGGTTGAGCGGGCCGAAGTTCAGCGGCAGGAAGCCGCGGTCGTTGACGCTGAACCCGGTGGAGAAGAGCACCACGTCGCGCTCGTCGCCCTGCACGTTCTCCAGGTTCTTGACGAACAGGCCCTCGCCGTCGGTGCGGTCCAGGGCCTCGACCAGCCGCTCGTCGCCGGCGTCGCGCAGCAGCCCCTCGATGTAGGCCCGCTGCTGCGCGTTGAACGTCACGACGCCGATCGAGGGGAGGACGTCCGGGGAGGCGTCGAACCGGCGGCGGATCTCCGCGACGACGGCCTTGGCCTCCATCGGGTTGGTGCGCAGCAGCCGCCCGGCGCCCGAGCGGTGGAAGGTGCCGTTGACCCGCACCAGCGAGATGCCGCGGCCGTCGACGTCCGCCGAGGGCCGGCCGTGGGTCGGCGCGGGGAACGAGGAGAGCCGGTTCTCGTAGTAGTTGGCGTTGCTGAACGCGATCAGCGACTCGTCCTGGCTGCGGTAGTGCCAGGACAGCCACTGCCGCGGCACCCGCGCCTGGACGCACTCGGAGAGGATCGACTCCTCGTCCTCCACCGCGGTGCCCAACAGCTCGATGGCGTCGTCCTCGGCCGAGCCGGACGACGGCTCCATGAACGACGTCGGCGGCATCTGCTTGCTGTCGCCGACGACGACCGCCGCCTTCGCCCGGCCCAGCGCCCCGACGGCGTCGGCCACCCGGATCTGCGAGGCCTCGTCGAAGACGACCAGGTCGAACAGGCCCGCCTCGGCCGGGAAGAACCGCGCCACCGAGTCGGGGCTGACCAGCACGCACGGCATGACCGCGGTGACCAGCTCGCCGTACTGCGCGAGCAGCCCGCGCACACCCAGCCGGCTGCGGGACTTGGCCAGCTCCCGCTGCAGCGCGCCGACCTGGCCGTTGCCGCTGGCGGCGTCGAAGGGCCGGGAGGCCAGCACCGAGCCCGGCAGCGCGGTCCGCAGGTGCTCGCGCACCGCCCGGGAGGCCGCGGTGAACCGGACGATGGCCTTCTCGTGGACGTCGGCGTCGAACCCGTCGAGGCCGGAGGCGCCGCGGCGCTCGTCCACCGAGGCCCGGGCCATCCCGTGCTCGAAGGCGCGGACCGCGTCGTCGGCGGGCAGCTCCCCGCGCACCAGCAGCGCGCGCGCCTCGTGCAGGCCGGCGGCGCGCAGCGGCTCGAGGGTGTCGATGAAGTCCGCCCAGCGGCGCAGCGACATCAGCCCGGTGTGCTCCACCCCGCGCTCGGGGCGGGTCATCTGCCAGCGCAGCACCAGCCCGTCGTCCCCGGCCCAGTCGGCCAGCCGCCGCTCGTCGCTGCTGCACACCCGCAGCAGCGCGGTGACCGCGGCGCGCAGCCGGGCGATCGCGGTGGCCGCGGCGGCGTCCGGGCCGGGGCCCTGGACGACCCAGCGGCGCAGCGCGACGGCGAACTCGCTGGCGCTGTCGGTGGCGGTGCCGGCCCGCTCCAGCCACTCGACCTGGCCGACCAGCAGCTCGGGCTCGGCCAGCGGGTTCCAGGTGGGCGGCACGGACAGGCCCGGGATGACCGAGGCGCGGGCGACGATGCCGGCGGCCGCGGTCTGCACCCGCCACAGCGCGGCGGTCAGCTCCGGGACGTCCTTGAGCTTGACCTTCACACCCGGCCGCAGGACGGGGGCCAGCTGGTCGCGGACGGCGCGCAGTCCCTTGCGGCGGGCCAGCCAGCGGCCGGCCTGCGCGGTCTGCGCGGCGACGTACAGATCGGCCAGCGGCAGCGCCAGCGCGGCCGGCGTGGCCAGCTCCATGCCCGGGTGGACGGCGGAGGAGAACGCGGCGACCTCACCGAGCACGGTCGTCGTCGCCACGGTCCACCGCTCGGTGGGCACCTCGTCGAGGACGTCCAGCGTCGTCCGCGGGCCGGAGAGGACGTGGGCGAGCGCGTCGAGGTCCGAGGGCGTGCGCACCTCGCGCAGCACCCGGGCCAGGTGCGGCTCGGCGGGCAGCTCGCGGATGGCCTGGTCGACGGCGGCCGCGGCCTGCTGCGCGGCGAGCAGGTCCACCCGCGCGGTGTCGACGAACGCCCAGGCGTGCCGCGGGGAGGGGCGCACCAGGTCGGCGATGTCGGGCAGCAGGGCCAGCGCCCGGCGCACCGCGGTCATCGTCTCGGCCGACGCGGCGGCCACGAACGGCGTCGGCAGCGGCAGCGCGGGGACGCCGTCGCGCACCGACAGCACCGCCGTCCGCGCCGAGTAGAACGACAGCCCGGCGGCGTTCTCGGCGTGCAGCCGGTCGGCGTAGCGGGCCAGGGTGCGGCGGGCGGAGCGGAGGTCCTCCCCGTCGGCGGCCAGGCCCTGCTCGTCGACGGCGACCGCGTGCTCGAGCGCGGCCTGGATCTGCGCCCGCACCACCGACGCCTTGCTGCCCTTGTCGTGGAGGTCCAGCGCGAACGGGCCCATGCCCACCGCGTCCAGCCGGCGCGCGACGACGTCCAGCGCCGCCCGCTTCTCGGCGACGAACAGCACCTTCTTGCCGTCGGCCACCGCGCGGGTGAGCAGGTTGGTGATCGTCTGCGACTTGCCGGTGCCGGGCGGGCCCTCGAGCACGAACGTGCGGCCGGCCGCGGCCTCGGCGACCGCGCGCAGCTGCGAGGCGTCGGCCGGCACCGGGCAGGAGGCGGCGAGCTCGTCGAGGTCGACCCGGCCGGCGGTGTCCGGCACCGGGTCGGCGAAGGGCTCGGTCGGCTCGTGCACCAGGTGGGCGACCAGCGGGTTGGCGGTGAAGTCGGCCCAGTGCTCGTCGAGGTCCTTCCACAGCCGGTACTTGGCGAACTGGAGGACGGCCAGGTCGGCGGTCGGCTCGACGCGGTGGGGGAGGGCGGCGTCGGCCAGCGCCTGGCGCATGGCCTGCAGGGCGCGGTCGAGGTCGATGCCCGCGCCGTCCTCGGCGGGTTCGATGAGGCCCGGCACGGTCAGCCCGTGCACCTGCCGCAGCTTCTCCAGCAGGCAGTAGTTGGGCGTGCTGCTGCCGGTCTCGTCGAGGGTGAGCTTGTACACGCCGTTGCGGCTGGTCGGGGTGAGCGTGACCGGGACCAGCACCAGGGGCGAGCGCAGCGGCCGGCCGTCGAGCTCCCAGACCAGGCTGCCCAGCGCCAGGTAGAGGTTGTTGGCGCCGGTCTCCTCCCGCACGGTCTTGGCCTTGTAGGCCAGGTTCCGCAGCCGGGGCAGGTAGCCGCCCTCGGTGACGTCGGCGTGCACGCCCTTCCGCTCGACCAGCAGCTCGGCGAGGGAGTCGGCGGGCAGCTCGGCCGCCGACCGCAGGCCGCGCTCGCGGTGGACGGCGGCGATCCGGTCGTTGGGCAGCAGCTGCACGGCCGTGCCGGTGTGCAGCAGGTTCTCCAGGGTCGCCAGCGAGTCGGCCGGGACGGCCAGGGGCAGGCCGGCGCGCTCGGTGTAGTTGATCAGCCGGTTGCGCAGGGAGAGGTCGAGCAGGCTGTTCTTCCACTGCTGCACCCGCGCGGGGATGTCACCGCGGCCCGGGGCCGACGGCACCGCCACCCGCTCGACCGGCGTGGCGGCGACGCTGTGCACCGCGGGCCGGTACTCGAAGACCTGCACCGCGCCGTCCAGGCCCCGCGTGCGGGCCGGCAGCGGCACGATGCCGTCGCGCCGGGCGCGGTGGACGTCGGTCACGCCGAGCACCCGGTCCAGGTCGCCGGCCAGCCAGGCGTCGTACGCGCTCCGGTGCAGGTCGGCCTCGGCCGCGCCCCGGCTGGTGAGCAGGGTGGTCTCGACCAGCCGGATGAGCCCGAGGTCGACCAGGTTGACCAGCGGCGCGACGTCGGTGGTCGCGGCGCTCTCCGCGCTGCGCTCCTCCCTCCAGTAGCCGAGGAAGGCGTGCCCCTCGGCCAGCCACAGCATCGGCCGGATGCCCGCCTGCTCCAGGGCGGCGGCGAGGACGACCACGGTGTCCAGGCAGGTGCCCACCCGCCCGTCGAGGACGTCGCCGGGGGTGCGCACCTTCTGGCCGACGTCGGCCCAGCTGGCCGGCGGCTCGCTGTAGCGGATCTCGCGGCGCCGCATCGCCTCGGTGACCGCGGCGACGATCTCGTCGACCCGCTCGGGGCCGGACTGGTAGCCCTGCACCGACCCGCTGCCGGTGCGCTCCTCCAGCAGGGCGCCGGCCTCGCCGATCAGCGTGGTGATCGTCGGGTGGTTGGGCAGGACGTGCGCGGCGAGCATCTCCAGCGCCAGCGGGACCGGCGCGGCCAGCCACTGGTTGGCGGCCAGCACCTGCACGGGGACGGCGGTCCCGCCGATGTCCTCGCCGTCGGCCAGGAGGTCGATCTCGATCGAGCCGGGGCGCTGCTCCTCGATCTGCAGCATCGCGGCGGGGTCCATGACCAGGCCGACGTCGCTGAGCACCGTCGTCTGGCCGGCGTCGAGGTCGACGAGCACCTCGACGGCGCTGCCGATCGGCCCCTCCGCGTCGCGGACGCCGAGCTTCACCGTGGCCGCGCGGACCGGCCCGCCGTGGTTGGTGAACGCCAGCCGGGAGACCACCGGGACCCAGTTGTGGGCCAGGGCGTAGCTGAGCACCGGGGTGGAGGTCGCCTGGATCGCCACGGCCGGCCGGGTGCTGGGATCGGTGGGCCGGAGGTCCGTGGTGCTCATGGCCTCCTGTCTACCGGCACGGACGGACCGGTCCGGTCAGGCGGCGGAGGCGTCTGGGGCGGGTGTGACGGGTGCTGCCCGTCTGACCACGGATCACCGCCGGGACACCTCCGGAGGGTCACGAAGCCGTCTCGGGGCGCCGATACGGGCCGGTTCCGATCGACCTCGGAACCCGGGTCGTGTGCGGTGGCGGCGCGTTCCCGGGGCCGTCGTGCGCCGGGACCGCACACCACCGCGGTCGGGAGTGCACGCCGCCGGTTCGTGAGAGGTTGGCCGGCATGAGTGGAACCGGACGGCGGGAGTCGGGACTGGTCATCGAGGACCGCGGGCACGTCCGCCTGCTGACCCTCGACCGCCCGGAGCGCCGCAACGCGCTCTCCAGCGCCCTCCAGGCCGACCTGGTCGAGGAGCTGCTCCGCTGCGGGGAGGACGGCGACGTGCGGGCGGTCGTGCTCACCGGCACCGGCCCGGCGTTCTGCGCCGGCTTCGACCTCAAGGAGATCCGCGAGGGCGACCGGCGGGGGGAGCGCTTCCGCCCGCCGATGAACCGGCCCACCCGCTCGCTGTTCGAGGTGGTCAGCGAGACGCCGGTCCCGATCGTCGCCGCGGTCAACGGCGCGGCGGTGGCCGGCGGGTTCGAGCTCGCCCTGGCCTGCGACCTGCGGGTGGCGGCGGCCGGCGTCCCGATGGGCCTGCCCGAGGCGAAGATCGGGATGGGTGCCAACTTCGGCTCCGTCGTCCTGCCCAAGCGGATCCCCATGGGGATCGCCCTGGAGATGCTCTACACCGGCGAGTACGTGACCAGCGAGGTCGCCGAGCGCTGGGGCCTGGTCAACCGGCTCGTGCCGGCCGACGACGTCCTGCCCACGGCGCTGCGGCTCGCCGAGACCATCGCCGCCAACGCGCCGATCTCGATCCGCCGCATGAAGGAAACCGCGGTCAAGGCCCTGGAGCTGCCGCTGTGGCAGGCGCTGCGGCTCGACGTCGGGCCCAACCCGTACCTGTCCGAGGACCGCCGGGAGGGCATCGCCGCCCACCTCGAGAAGCGCCCGCCGCGGTGGACCGGCCGCTAGGCCGCGAGGGACCGGAGGCGCCGTCGACGGGCGCCTCCGGCCGCTCGGGGGTCAGGCCTGGCCGGTGCCGGCCTCGGCGAGCCCGAACTCGGGCATGATCTCCGTCGAGAAGAGCTCGAGCATCTGCAGGCCCTCGTCGCGCGGGATCATCCCCCAGTGGAACAGCCACACGAAGTAGTCGATGGGCAGCTTCGTGAGGAAGTCCCCGACCTGCCGCTTGACGTCGTCGACCGTGCCGCCGATGAGCAGCCCGCTGTTGATGAGCCGGTCGGCGAGGTGCTCACCGGGCTTGGGCACCGGTCCCTCCTCGCCGTCGTAGCGAGCGCCCTCCATGAAGCCGAACTGCTCGTACCAGCCCTGCCAGACCGGCTTCTCGTAGCGGTCCACGCTCTCCCGGATGCGGGCGCGCACCTCGTCCTCCGGCGTCCCGTTCGGGTAGACGTAGAAGGTGCGGCAGACGCCGATGCCCTCGCCGAAGCGGGGGTTGCGGCCCCGTGAGGTGGCCCCCTCCACGTAGATGTCCATGAGCTGGCGCAGCTTCTCGTGCGAGCCCATGAGGATGGTCGGGGTGACGTCCTCCTCGCCGCACCAGCGCAGCGTCCCCGGGCTGGCGCCGAAGGCCTGGAACAGCTGCGGGTGGGGGCTCTGGTACGGCCGCGGCACCACGCTGACGCCCTTGATCGTGCCGTGCTCGTCCACCTCGCCGGGCTGCCCGTAGGGGCGGGTGATCGTGTCGGCCGGCGGCCAGTTCGGGATGCCTTCGACCGGGAAGGGGACCTGGTAGGTCGGGCCGTCGTACTGCAGCAGCGGCTCCGTCCACGCCTTCTTCATGATCGCGAAGTTCTCGGAGAAGAGCAGCCGGTTCCGCTGGTCTGCCTCGCTCATGTCCGAGGCCGTCGAGGTCACCCCGAACCGCTGGCCGAGGATGTTCTGCCACCGCGCCTGGTAGCCACGGGCCATGCCGACGAACAGCCGGCCCTTGAGCATGTGGTCGACGATGGCGATCTCCTCCGCCAGCCGGATCGGGTCGTGCGCGGGGAGGACCAGGCCGAGCTGCCCGTGCCGGAGCCGCCTGGTGTGCTGCCCCAGGTAGAGGTTGAGCATCACGGGGGCGGGCGAGATCTCCATGCCCTCCGAGTGCATGTGGTGCTCGACGTGGGTGATGCCCCAGTAGCCGAGGTCGTCGGCGGCCTTCACCAGTTCGACCAGGCTCTCGAGCATCCGCTGGTAGGCGTCGTTGTCCCGGCCGATCGGTCGGCGGGCGGCCATCTCCTGCTCGTCGCCGAGGGTGGGATAGACCTGCAGGATCACTTCGGGCACGGGGACCACTCCAATGCTTGCCGGACGGCGGTCTGCCGGGTGCAGGCCGCGACGTGCAGTCGGGGCGGACGGTCAGCCGGCGCGGGGACCGAGGTCGATGCCGAAACCGGGTGCCGGCCGCTTCTCGCCCACGGGGTTGCGCAGGACGCCGATGCCCTCGACCTCCAGTTCGACGACGTCCCCCGGTGCGATCCACCGGTCCATCTCCAGGCCGCAGCCGCGGCCGATCGTGCCGCCGCCGAAGACGTCGCCGGGCTGCAGCGGCTGGTCCACCGAGAGCGTCGAGACCACCTCGGCGAAGCTGAAGACCATCGCGCCGAGGTTGCCCTCGGACCAGGTCTCGCCGTTGACCCGCGCACTCATCCGGGCGGTCGTGATGTCGATCGAGTCGGCCGTGGTCAGGGTGGGCCCGAGGGAGGTCGCGAAGTCCTTGCCGAACGCCGGGCCGAGCCGCACCTCCATCTCGCGGAACTGGATGTCGCGGGCGCTCCAGTCGTTGAAGATCGTGTATCCGGCGATGCAGTCCAGCGCCTGCTCCGGGGTCACCCGGGACGCCGGCTTGCCCAGGACGGCCGCCACCTCGAGCTCGAAGTCCAGCTTGTCGGTGTAGTGCGGCCAGGGCACCTCGTCGTCCGGGCCGATGACGGTGTCCGGGTTGCCCTTCCAGTGGATCGGCAGCCGGTACCACTCGTCCGGCACGGTGCCGAAGCTGTTCATGACGTGCTCCTCGACGAGCATGAAGTCGCGCATCGAGTTCGGGCGGGGCAGCGGCGCGGCCAGGCGGACCTCGCTCGCGGGGACGGCGAAGTCGCCGGTGGTCCGCGACCGGTCGAGGCACTCGCGGGCCAGGTCCAGTCCCGCGTCGCCGAGGCGCAGCAGGGCGAGCACCGAGTCGGCCACCGGGCCGCTGCCGGGGCGGCTGGCGGCCGCGTCGACGACGTCCACGACCCGCTCCCCGTCGAGGACACCGGGGCGGAGGGCGCCGTCCCCGGTGCGATAGCTGACCAGCTGCACGGCGCTGCCTCCGATCCGGGCGTCCCCGGTGACCACCGACGGAGCGAACCTACGGTCCGGGCATGTGACGTGGGTAACAGTGGTTCCTGGTCGATCCACCATCTAGCGTGGTGGATCCGTGGCCCGGAGGAGGCAGGCGGTGGCCGACGACCTCCAGCTCCGGCACCTGCGCGCGTTCGTCGCCGTCGCCGAGGAGCTGAACTTCTCCCGCGCGGCCCGCAGGCTGCACCTGGCCCAGCAGTCGATGAGCGCGCAGGTGCGGCAACTGGAGCGCGAGCTCGGGGTCGAGCTCTTCCGTCGCACCACCCGCCGCGTGGAGCTGAGCGAGGCGGGGGTCGCGCTGCTGGAGCACGCCCGGCCGATCCTGCAGCTGGTGGCGACTGCGGCCGAGGAGACCCGGCGGGTCGCCGCCGGGCAGAGCGGACGGCTGGTCATCTCCTACACCCCCACCCTGGTCAACGAGACCCTGCCCCACCTCGTCGCCGCTGTGCGCGAGCGGGCGCCCGGTCTCTCGCTGCAGATGTGCAAGATGTGGCAGACCGAGAGCCTCGAGGCGGTCCGGTGCGGCCGGGTCGACGCGGGGATGGCCCGCCCCGCGACGGTGGACGACGACCTGGAGTCGGTGCGCCTGCGTGAGGAGCCGATCGGGGTCGTGCTGGGGGAGCGGCACCCGCTGGCGGCCGAGCCCGTCCTCGCCGTCGAGCAGCTCGCCGACCTCACCCTTGCCATCTGGCCCCGGCGCTTCTCACCGGACTTCTTCGACCAGGTGGTCGACTCCTTCCGGGGCCACGGGTTCCGGGGCCCCATCTCCGAGTTCGAGTACCTGACCTCGGCGCTGTTCCACCGCGATCCCGCCGCCCGCGCGGAGATCGCCGCCGGCCGGGCGTTCTCGGTGGCCTTCGCGACCCAGTTCGACCCGGTGCCCGAGGGTTTCGTGTGGCGGCCGGTCGAGCCGGCCACGCTCATCCCCGTCCAGCTCTACTGGCGACCGGGCGCCGGGGCGGCGGTCCGGCGCTTCGTGGACACCGCGCTGGAGGCTGCCGTGGCCGAGGGTTGGCTTTCCCGGGGGTCTCCGTACCTGGCCGGCACGCAGTCCGGGCGCTGGGAGTGGGGCGCCTAGCGGCTGGACGAACGGCGGCCAGCGGATACCGGACAGGTGTGTCGGTTCTTACCCTCGGTGACCTCAGGGCAGGCGTGCCGTCCACCGGACGTGCACACGGGCAGGGAGGCCGGATGACGATGATCCTCGGACTGGTGGGCGGCCCCGAGGCGGGCGGGCGGACCGCCACGGCGGTGGCGGGCATCCTCGCTGGCGCGGAGGAGCAGGGTGCCGCCACACGGCTGCTCGAGCTCAGCGAGACCCCCATGGCCGAGGTGACGGCGGCCATCGACGCCACCGACGGCGTCGTCTTCGGCAGTCCCGTGTACCGAGCCACGTACAGCTCGCTCCTCAAGGGCGTGCTGGAGGGCACCGAGCGCGGCAAGTGGGGGGAGACGACCGCACCGTTGCAGGGCAAGGCGGCGGCCGTCGTCCTCACGGGAGCCAGCGGCCACCACTTCCTGGCCGTCAACGACCTGCGTGACGTGCTCTCGGGCTTCTTCGCTGTCCAGGTGCTGTCCCCCGGGCTGTACCTCGACCACAGCGGTTACGTCGACCGCAGCACCCTCACCGAGGACAGCGTCTCGCTGACCGCCGCGCACGGCGCGGCGCTGGCCGACCTGACCGCCGCGGTGCGCGCGTCGGCAGCGTTGGGCGGCCTGCGGCCACAGGTCTGAGCAACCGCACGGGGGACCCGGGACCCGGGAGCCGGCAGGGTCGGCGGCTAGCGGTGCGGGGGCGCGCCCTACCCGTCGGGTGTCGCGCCGGAGTTCGCCGAGCGCAGGACGACCGCGGGGTCCTGTCCGTAGCGAGCCTGGTACTGGGCGGCGAACTGCTCCACGGCGGGGAACCCCCAGCGTGCGGCCAGCACGCTGAGCGACCTGACGGACGGGTCGCCGCCGAGCAGCTCGGCGCGCGCCCGCGCCAAGCGAACCGCGCGCACGTACTCGGCCGGAGTGGTGCCCAGCTCGTCCCGGAAGGCGGCGCGCAGGGCGCTCGCCGTGGTGCCCGCGACGGTGGCGAGCTCGGCCAACCCGAGGGGGCGCTCGGGGTACGCCTCGATGTAGTCGATCGCCTCGTCGAGCGCGAAGCGACCGATGGGGCCGGCCGCGGCCGAGAGCCGGCCGCTGTAGCTGTTCGGGATGCCGAGCAGCACCTGGGTGAGGAAGAAGGACTCCATCTGCTGCTGGACGAGGGGCTCCGCCGGCTCGTGGAGCTCCAGCTGCGCGACCAGGAACCGGGTCGCGGTGAGCAGCGCCGCGCCGGCGGAGGACTGCAGGTCGACGGCGAGAGAGAACCGCAGCGGCCGGCTCAGCGCGTCGTGCAGCAGCGCCGAGAGTTGTGACTCCAGCGACTGCCGGCCGATCTTCATCGCGAACTGGGTCGCGTCCGCCGACCAGTCCACCGTGGCCGGGCGGGTGGGGGAGATCATGACGCCGCTCCGGCCGGCGGCGGTCCGCACCTCGGCCCGCGCCTGCCGCACCGTCGTCGTCCCGGTCAGGGTCAGGTTCACGTGGAAGGCGTCGACCATCGCCGGGACGGTGAGCCGGGCGTCGGCCCCGTACCGGAGGTAGCCGATCGTGATGCCGCCCGAGGAGACGACGTTGAGCCGGGCGTCGAGCACACTGTCGGCCGTGAGACAGTGCGGGACGTAGGCGCCGGCCACCACGCGCTCGGCCTCGCCGACGTCGCGGGTCCGCATCGTCGCGAAGCGGGCCAGCGGTTCCCCGGATTGCTCCCGCAGCACCATCCTCACCCCCGACGACCCCTCGCCCGTCACCGCGAACCTACGACCGGTGACGGGACGGCGGCTATCCGGTCCGCGACGTGCTGGGCCGCTGCCCGCCGGGGGACCGTCGTTCCGCGGACAGCACCGTCGTTTCGTGGATGGTGACCCCGATCACGCGGTACCTATTGTGAGGTGGCTGCGCCGGGCGGTCCGCGCGGTCGACCACCGCACCGAGCGGGGAGCGGACGCGGCTCCACCGGAGAGGCTGCCATGACCCGAGACGACGTCGAGGTGCGCGCCGTGCACGCCGGTGGGGGAGACGCCCCGGACCCGCTGCTGGTTACGCGGGACCTCGAGCAGGCCCGGCACTACATCACCGACGTCTACATCCCGCACGACCTGGAGACGCGGGACGGGCGGGTACTGGACTTCCGGCTGCGCTACCTGGCCTCCGAACGGCTCACCGTGGGCCACCTGGTCTACGGGGCCGACGCCGAGCTGCTCGTGCCGCCGATGCGCGACTGCTACCACATGAACCTGACGCTGCACGGCCAGACGATGGTGTCCCAGCACGGCCGCTGGGCCGCGACCGAGGCCACGCGACGCGGCGTCCTGTTCAACCCGACCGACCCGTTCACCGTCCGCTGGAGCCCGGACGCGATCCAGTACGCCGTCAAGCTGCCGCGGCGGTCGGTCGAGGCGCACCTGGGCAAGCTGATCAACCAGCCGGTCGAGCGGCCGATCGAGTTCGACCTCGGCTTCGACCTGGTGTCGGCGACCGGGCAGGCGCTGCTCTCGACCGTGCACTTCCTGCGCCAGGAGCTGGCCCGGCCCGGCGGCATCGCCACCATGCCCACGGCGCGCGACCAGCTGGAGTCCCTGGTCCTCACCCAGCTGCTGCTCACCGTCCCGAACAACTACGCCGACCTGCTGCGGGCGCCGGACCCGCCGGTGCGGCACGGGCACGTCCGGCGGGTCGTCGAGCTGATCGAGGCCCACCCCGAGCGGGACCTCACGCTGGCCGAGCTGGCGCACGCCGCCGGTACCACCGCCCGCGCCCTGCAGCGGGGCTTCAAGGAGGTCGTGGGCATGTCCCCGACCGCGTACGTGCGTGCCGTCCGCCTCGACCGGGTGCACGCCGAGCTGCTCGCCACGGCCGGCACCGCCCCCGTCACCGACGTGGCGATGAAGTGGGGGTTCTTCCACCTGGGCCGCTTCGCCCAGCAGTACCGGGAGCGCTTCGGCGTCCTGCCCTCGCAGACCGCGCGCCGCGCCCAGTCCGTCGGCTGAACGACGCGGGAGGGCGGCCGCACCCGTCC
This sequence comes from Geodermatophilus sp. SYSU D01105, assembly GCF_054050095.1. Taxonomy (NCBI): domain Bacteria; kingdom Bacillati; phylum Actinomycetota; class Actinomycetes; order Geodermatophilales; family Geodermatophilaceae; genus Geodermatophilus; species Geodermatophilus sp. SYSU D01105. The sequence continues at coordinate 24,762 of NZ_JBJGYR010000008.1, read as the reverse complement.
TCTGGAGTGCGGCGCCTCCCGCCGCGGTCGTCAGTGCCGCAGGCCGTGCTTGCGCATCAGCGGCATGACCTCGTCGCCGAACTCCTTCAGCTCCTTGGCGTAGTCGAGGAAGCCGAAGATCGCGCCGCTCATGCCGGCCTCGCTGAGCTCGGCGAACTGCTCGACGATCTGCTCCGGCGTGCCGACCAGGTTGGGGCCGCCCCACCCGGCGATGAACCGCTCCTGGAACTGCTTGATCTGAGTGCCGAACGACTGACTCTCCAGGCCCAGCACATCCATGATGATCTGCGCGCCGGGCCAGTCGCCCTTGTCGATGATCGCTTGGTGGGCCTCCCGCGCCTCCTTCTCGGTCTCCCGGCAGACGACGAGGCAGTAGGTCCAGACGTCGATGTCGCGCTCGTACTTGTCGTTGGCCAGGCCCTTGATGCCCTTGACGTAGGCCGGGACCTCCTCGGTCGGCAGCGCGATCAGGTTGACGTCGACGTTGCGGGCGGAGAAGTCCTGACCGGCGGGGGAGGCGCCGGCGTTGAGCAGCGCGGGGCGCGGGTCCTGGACCGGCTTGGGATAGGCGTGGGCGTTCTTCGACTGGAAGTACTTCCCGTCGAAGTCGAAGTTGCCCGGCTCGTTCCACAACCGCTGGGCGAAGTCCAGCCACTCCTGGCCGTAGGCGTAGCGCTCGTCGTGCTCGAGCTGCTTGCGCCCGAACAGCTCCATCTCGGGGGTGAACCAGCCCATCACCAGGTTCATCCCGAACCGGCCGTTCGAGATGTGGTCGATGGTGGTCGCCATCTTCGCCGCGACGATCGGGTGGACGGTCGGCACGTGGGTGGTGGTGAAGACGCCGATGTCCTCCGTTGCCTGGGCCAGGCCCGCCGCCCAGGTGTAGGTCTCGAAGCAGACCCCGTTGAAGTTGGTCTCCCCGCCGAAACCGGTCCACCGGCCGACCGGCACCATCGCCTCCATGCCGAGCCGGTCGGCTGTGCGGGCGATCTCGAGCTGCTGGTCCCAGGTGACCCGGAAGCCGGTCGGCTCGTGACTCATGATCACGCCGCCGCTGCAGTTGGCCGAGAAGATGCCGAGCTTCATCTTCTGGTCGTTGAACACCGGGTTCTCGCGAACGGGCTTGTACTTGCCGAGCAGGCCGTCGGCCTCGTGCATGGGCAGCGTCACGCTGGTCTTCCTCCCTCGTCAGGCTGCGCGACCGTTCCACCGGGCGGCCGGTCGCCGCGATCCGAACGTAAGCGGGGTCACACCTGCGGCCTATCCCGCGCGCGACAGCGGCTGTCCGCGCCACGTCGGCGGATCCGGGGACGTGCGCTCTGCGGTCATGAGCGTTCGCTGGCGGGATAGTCGGCCGGGCCGGCACTTCCTACCGTCGATGGACACCCGTTGTGGCGCGCGCCACACCGTAGGAGGAGGAGGCGGCGATGACCGGAAGCGCCGGTACCCGGACGGTCCTCGCGGACGAGGTCTTCCGCGACGTCATCGGCCGCTTCGCCAGCGGCGTCACGGTCATCACGACGACGGCGGGCGGCGCCGACTTCGGTACCACCGCCAGCGCGGTGACCTCGCTGTCGATGGAGCCGCCGATGCTCCTCATCTGCCTGAACAAGACCAGCGACACGCAGGCCGCGATCCTCGAATCCGGCGTGTTCGGGGTCAACATCCTGGCCGAGCACCAGGGGAAGGTCGCCTACCAGTTCGCCAAGAAGGGCCAGGACAAGTTCGCCGGCGTGGGCATCCAGCGCGGGCGCACCGGGATCCCGCTGGTGGAGGACGCGCTCGCCCACCTGGAGTGCGAGGTGGACGAGACGGTCACCGGAGGCACCCACACCGTCTTCCTGGGACGGGTGAAGGAGGCGGCGGGCATGGAGGGAGCGCCGCTCACCTACTTCCGCGGTCGCTTCGGCAGGCTCGAGAGCGCCCTGGACGAGGCCGCCTACCGCGACCTCCGCAAGCGCGTCATCGAGCGCACCCTCCCGGCCGGGCAGCCGCTGGACCCGCAACGGCTGGCGGCGGAACTTGACGTCGATGCCCAGCGGATCTACTACGCGCTGACCAAGCTCGCCACCGACGACCTCGTGTCGCGCCGGCCGGAGGGGTACGTCGTCAACCCGCTGACCGCCGAGGCCGCTGAGCAGCTGTTCGACGCGCGGTGCACGATCGAGGTCGGCGTCGTCGACCAGACGGTGGGGACGATCGGCGGCGAGTCGCTCGACCACCTGGCACAGCTGGCCGACGACCTGGCGCAGATCGTCCGGAGCGAGGCCCCCGACCTCACGGCCTTCCTCCACACCAGCCACGCCTTCCACCGGCAGCTGGTGTCACTGGCCGGGTGCTCCCACCTGAGCGAGTCCTACGAGCGCCTGGGTATCCCGGCCTTCTGGACGCGCACGATGGCCGAGCGCCCATGGTGGGAGGAGTTCGACGTCGTCCACCACGCGCAGCTGGTCGAGGCCTACCGCGCCGGCGACCTCGTGGAGGCCAAGCGACTCATCTACCAGCACCGTGACCAGGTGAAGGAGCTCGCGCGCCGGCGCATCACGGAAGCCGGCGGAGAGGTCTGACGTGGCGCACCCGGTGAACCTCACGCACAAGCTGCTCCGCAGCCACCTTGTCGACGGGGACCTGGTGCCCGGGCAGGACATCCGCGTCGCCGTCGACCAGGTCCTCGTCGAGGACGCCACCGGCACGATGACCGGGATGCAGTTCGAACTCCTCGGTGCCGACGACGTCGCCGTCCCGCTGGCGGTCATGTACGTCGACCACAACGTCCTGCAGATCGACGACAGGAACATGCAGGACCACCGGTACCTGCGCTCGTTCTCGCAGCGGTACGGCCTGCGCTTCTCCCCGCCGGGCCACGGCATCTCGCACTACATCCACATCGAACGGTTCGCCCGGCCCGGCGAACTGCTGGTCGGCGCCGACTCGCACACCACCACCTCCGGCGCCCTGGGCATGTTCGCCACCGGAGCCGGCGGTCTGGAGGTCGCCGTCGCGATGGCGGGCTACGGCTTCGACCTGCCGTGCCCCCGGGTGATCGGCGTCGAGGTGACCGGCCGGCTGGGGCCGGCGGTCGAGGCCAAGGACGTGATCCTCGAGCTCCTCCGTCGCCACGGCGTCCGGGGCGGCACCGGCGCTGTGTTCGAGTTCTTCGGCGACGGAGTCGCGGGCCTGCCGACGACCGGGCGGGCGACCATCTGCAACATGGCGATGGAGACCGGCGCCACCACGGCGGTCTTCCCCTCCGACGAGGAGACCCGCCGCTGGCTGGCCGACCAGGGCCGGGAACGTGACTTCCGACCACTGGCCGCCGACCCCGGCGCCGAGTGCGACGCCTACGAGCACATCGACCTGTCCGCCCTCGGGCCGCTCGTGGCGGTGCCGCAGTCGCCGGGCAACGTGGTGCCCGTCGCGGAGGTGGCCGGGACCGAGCTCGTGCAGGTGTGTGTGGGCTCGTCGGTGAACAGCGCCTACGAGGACCTGGCCACCGTCGCCGCCGCCCTGCGGGACCGCACGGTGAGTCCCGGCATCCAGCTCACCGTCACGCCGGGCTCGCGGCAGATCCTCGACATCATCATGCGGTCAGGGGTGTACCAGGACCTGCTCGGCTCCGGCGCCCGGATGCTCGAGCCCATCTGCGGGCCCTGCGTCGGCATCGGTCAGGCGCCGGCCAAGGGCAAGCCGTCGCTGCGGACCTTCAACCGGAACTTCCCCGGGCGCAGCGGGACCGCGGAGGACCTGGTCTACCTGTGCTCGCCGTCGACGGCCGCGGCCAGCGCGCTGACCGGCACCATCACCGATCCTCGGACCCTCGATCGGCCGCCGCTGCGACCCGCTGCGCCGCCGAACCCGGAGCTGCACGAGCGGCACGTCACCGAGGTGCTCCCCGAGGCCGAGCGCCGCGCGGTCGTGATCGAGCGCGGGGAGAACCTCGTGCCACCGCCGCTGCCGGGGCCGCTGCCGGAGGACCTCGACGGGCGTGTGGTCATCGTCGTCGGGGACGACATATCGACAGGGGATCTGGCCGCGGACGGCGCCATCGCCATGTCCACGTGGTCGAACATCGCCGACTGCGCTCGATTCATGTTCCGGCGGATCGATCCGGACTTCCACGATCGGGCACTCCGGTGGGGTGGCGGGCTGGTCGTGGCAGGGCACAACTACGGGCAGGGCTCATCGAGGGAGCACGCGGCGCTCTCCCCGCTGCACCTCGGGATCCGTGCCGTGGTTGCCCGCAGCTATGCCCGCATCCACCGGCGCAACCTCATCGGGGTCGGCATCGTGCCGCTGGTCTTCGCCGCCGCGGAGGGGGACGCGCTGGCCGAGCAGGGGCAGCACGTTCGCATCCCGGGCCTGGCCGCGGCCGTCACCGGCGGCGTGGAGACCGTGACGGCGGAGGTGGACGGCGGGCAGCAGCTCAGGCTGGAGCTCCAGCTCACCTCGCGCGAACGCGCGGTGCTCGCTGCGGGCGGTCTGCTCGCCCACATCCGCGCAGGTGGTCGGGCTCCCGTCGCGGAACGGTCTGCCCCCGGCGCGGACTGAACGCCACCGCCGCGGGATCACGTGCCGACGTCCGGTCAGGAGCGGACCGTTCAGGATCAGACCGTGCCCGACCGGGGCCGGGAGCGGCCGCCGGCCCGGTAGAGGTTGCTCGTCAGGGGGTGGCCGACGGCATCCTCGACCACGGCAGCGGCCCGCAGCACGGCGTCGAGATCCAGGCCGGTGGAGACCCCCGAGTCCTCGAGCAGGTAGACGACCTCCTCGGTGGCGATGTTGCCGCTGGCGCCGGGTGCGAAGGGACAGCCGCCGAGGCCACCCACGGAGGCATCGAGCTGGGTCACGCCGGCGTCGACGGCGGCGATCACGCTGGCCAGACCGGACCCGCGGGTGTTGTGGAAGTGCACCCCCACCTCGACCCCGGGGCAGGCGTCCCGGACGCGGTCCAGCAGCTCCATGACCCGACCGGGCACGGTGGTGCCGATCGTGTCGCCCAGGCACAGCTGGTCGGCGCCCTGGTCGACCGCTCGGCGGGCGACGTCGACGACCCGCTCGACGGGTGTGCGCCCGTCGAAGGGGCAGTCCCAGGCAACGGCGATGATCGCCTCGCACCGGCCGCCGGCGTCGTGCGCGAGCCCGGCGATCTCGGCCACTGCGGCCACCGCCTCGGCAGTGGTCCGGCCGGCGTTCGCCTGGCTGTGTCCGTCGGATGCCGAGATCACGTACTCCAGTTCCGGCATGCCGGCGGCGACAGCGCGGCGGGCGCCGCCCGCCCCGGCCACCAACGCGGAGAAGTGCACGTCCGGCCAGCGGCCCAGCTCGGCGACCACCTGCTCGGCGTCTGCCATCGCCGGGACGGCACGCGGGGACACGAAGGAGGTCACCTCGACCCGGGAGACCCCGGTCGCGGCGACGGCCTCGAGGATGGCGAGCTTGGCTTCCGTCGGGACGGGCGCCTCCAGCTGGAGGCCGTCGCGCAGGCCCACCTCGCGGATGTCGACGGTCGAGGGCAGGTGCACCGTTCCTCCTCGGATCGGGGCGTCAGATGACGCCGGCTGCTTCGAGGTCGTGCAGCTGCGGGGCGGAGAGTCCGAGGAGTCCGCCGTACACCTCGGCGTTATGGGCACCCGGGTGCGGGGCGCCGGCCCAGCGGACCGACCCGGGAGTGCCCGTCAGCTTGGGCACGACCCCGGGGCCGAGCACGTCAGCGCCGATCGCCTCGTCGAAGTGGGGGACGAGCATCTCCCGCGCCCGGAACTGCGGGTCCTCGACGACCTCGGCGACCGTGTTGACCGGGCCGACGACCACGCCGGCGTCCTCGAGCACCCGCGTGAGCGTCGCCGCGTCGTGCCGCCGGGCCCAGTCGGCGACGATGTCGTCGATCTCGTCCTGGTGCCGGCCCCGGGCGGTGTGCGAACGGAACCGCGGGTCGGTGACCAGTTCGGGCCGGTCCATGGCAGCGCACAGCCGGGAGAAGACGGTGTCCTGGTTGGCCGCGATGACCATCCAGCGCCCGTCGGCCGACTCGTACAGGTTGGACGGCGCGATGCCCGTGAGCCGTGTGCCCGACGGTTCCCTCACGACACCACCCCGGTCATAGTCGGGGATGCTGGACTCCAGGAGAGCCAGGCAGGACTCGGTGAGCGCCACGTCGACGACCTGGCCGGTGCACCGGCCACGCTCACGCGCCAGCAGAGCCATGAGGACGCCCTGGGCGGCGAACATGCCCGCCAGTGAATCGCCGATCGAGAGGGCCGGTCGTGGGGGAGGACCACCCGGGTAGCCGTTGAGGTAGCGCATGCCGCTCACCGCCTCCGCCACCGACGCGTATCCGGGACGCCGGCTGTCCGGACCGGTCTGGCCGTAGCCGGACACCCGCGCCAGGACCAGCCCCGGGTTGCGTGCGCCGAGGACCTCGGGGTCCAGCCCCCACTTCTCGAGCGTCCCGGGTCGGAAGCTCTCCACGAGGACGTCGGCGGTGTCGATGAGCCGCAGGAAGATCTCCTGCCCCTCCGGGCGGTGGAGGTCGAGGGTGATGCAGCGCTTGTTGCGTGCGTGCACCGTCCAGAAGAAGTGGTGCCCGTCCTGCTCGGCCTGGCCCCACTCGCGGAGGGGGTCGGGCGCCCCGGGCGCCTCGATCTTGATGACGTCGGCCCCGTGGTCGGCGAGCAGCCGCCCGCAGAAGGGCCCGGCGATGATCGAACCGAGTTCGAGCACGCGGACGCCGGTCAGGGCGGGGGTGGAGACGTCGTCGGCCACGACCGAAACGCTAGGAACCGCCGGTGCGGGGGTCTATCCCTCCGGCGCGCGGGACTGTCCATCCTGCGCACGGCCCTGTGGCACACGGCGGCCCCGGGGTCCGCGCGGAGGAGCGCGGACCCCGGGGCCGGGTCCGGAGACCCAGGGGCGGACCCGGGCGGTCAGGCGTTGCGGATGCCCGCCTGCACCATGCGCGGCATGACCTCCGCGCCGAAGTACTTCATCTCCTCGTTGAAGTCGACCAGGCCCATGATCATCCCGTCCATGCCGGCCTCGTTGAGCTTGGCCATCTCCTCGGCCACCTGGTCGGGCGTCCCGACGATGGGGTAGCCGCCCCACCCAGCGATGAACCGGGTCTGCATCTCCTTGACCGCGTGGTCGAAGGACTCGCTGGAGCCCGACCCGGCGATCTTGATGACGTTGCCGGCGGCGCCCCAGTCGCCCTCGTCGATCACCTTCTGGTGGAAGTCCTGGGCTTCCTTCTCGGTGTCACGGGCGATCACCAGTCCGTAGGTCATCACCTGGATCTCGCGGTCGTACTCCCGGCGGGCCTTCTCCTTGATGGCAGTGGTGTAGGCCTTGATGTCGTCGAGCGTGGCCAGGGACGCGAAGTTGATGTCGACGTTGCGGGCCGAGAACTCGATGCCGGCCTTCGAGTTGCCGGCGTTGAGCAGCACCGGCCGGGGCGCCTGGTACGGCTTCGGATAGCCCTCGAGGTCGCGGCCCTGGAAGTACTTGCCGTTGACGTCGAAGGACCCCTCCTCGCTCCAGAGCCGCTCGACGAGGTCCAGCCACTCCTGGCCGAAGGCGTAGCGCTCGTCGTGCTCGCGCTGCTCGCGGCCGAACATCTCCATCTCCGGCGTGACCCAGCCCATCACCAGGTTCAGCGCGAACCGGCCCCGGGAGATGTGGTCGATGGTCATCCCGGCCTTCGCGGCGACGATCGGGTGCACCGTCGGCAGGTGGCTGGTGGAGGCGATGGCGATCCGCTGGGTGGACGCGGCGATGCCAGCAGCCCAGGTGTAGGTCTCGTACGTCTTGCCGTTGAAGTTCGTCGTCCCCCCGAAGCCCTTCCAGCGGGCGATCGGGACGAGGGCCTCGAGGCCGAGGGAGTCGGCGCGCTGGGCGATCTCCACAGTGTGGTCCCAGGTGACGTCGTAGGTGCTCGGCGCGTGGCTCATCACGAGCCCGTATGAACAGTTGGTGCCGAAGAGCCCGAGCTTCATCTTCTGGTCGCCCAACAGGGGGTTGGTCTGCCGACGGTCGACCAGCGGCCGGGTCTCCTCCGGCGGGCGTGGCTCGGTGGGGGCGAGCCCGAGGCGCTCGTTCGCGGACTGGGTCATGCTCACGGCTGACTCCTGGGGATCGGCGGGGTGAGGGCGGTGCCACGCGACTGTGTCGCGCGTCACGTCGGGGGCGACGTTAGGAGCGGACGTGCGGCGGAGCCATCCGCGCAGTGCGAGCCGATGACCGTCCACCGCAGACTTGGCCCCGAGGGGCCGGACCGGGCCCGGACGCGCGACGTCCCGCCCCGGGAGCCGGTGCGGGACGTGCGTCGATCGGCCGCCGGCCGGGGTCACTCGGCGGTGCGCAGCTCCAGGTCGTGCCCCATCCGGTCGCGCTTGGTGCGCAGGTAGCGGACGTTGTGCGGCGTCTCGACCACGGGCAGCGCGACCCGGCCGACGATGCTGAGGCCGTAGCCCTCCAGCCCGCCGAACTTCGCCGGGTTGTTGGTGATCAGCCGGAGCCGGTTGATGCCGAGGTCGCCGAGGATCTGGGAGCCGACCCCGTAGCTGCGGGAGTCGGCGGGCAGGCCCTGGGCGGTGTTGGCGTCGACAGTGTCCAACCCCTGGTCCTGCAGGGCGTAGGCGCGGATCTTGTGGCCGAGGCCGATGCCGCGACCCTCGTGCCCGCGCAGGTAGACCAGCGCGCCGCAGCCCTCGGCGGCGATGGCGCGCAGGGCCTGCTCAAGCTGACCCCCGCAGTCGCAGCGCAGCGAGCCCAGGATGTCGCCGGTGAGGCACTCGGAGTGCACCCGCACCAGGGCTCCGGCCTCGGAGCGGCCGGCCTCGGCGACGTCCCCCATGACCAGGGCCAGGTGCTCGCTGCCGTCCAGGGTGGAGCGGTAGGCCACCGCCCGGAAGGCGCCGAAGGCGGTCGGCATGGCCGAGACGGCGACCTGCTCGACCAGCCGCTCGGTGGCCCGCCGGTAGCGGACCAGGTCGGCGATGGCCAGGATCGGCAGCCCGTGCTCTGCGGCGAAGGTGGCGACCGAGACACCACTGGGCATGGTGCCGTCGTCGGCGGTTATCTCGGTGATGACCCCGACGCCGGACAGGCCGGCCATGGTGGTGAGGTCGACGGCGGCCTCGGTGTGGCCGGCGCGGACCAGGACGCCACCGCTACGGGCGCGCAGCGGGAAGACGTGCCCGGGGCGACGCAGGTCACCGGGGGCCGTCGCCGGATCGGCCAGTGCCCGGATGGTCGCGGCGCGGTCGGCGGCCGAGACGCCGGTCCCGGTGCTGCGGTGGTCGACGCTGACGGTGAAGGCGGTGCCGTGGGCGTCGGTGTTGTCGGTGACCATCAGGGGCAACCGCAGCTCCTCGGCGCGCTCGACGGACATCGGGACGCAGACGATGCCGGTGCCGTGCCGCACCATGAAGGCGATCTGGGCATCGGTCACCAGTTCGGCGCCGACGATCAGGTCGCCCTCGTCCTCCCGGTCGGCGTCGTCGACCACCACGACCATCCCGCCGGCCGCGAGTGCGGCCACAGCGTGCTGGACCGCCTCGGCAGGGGAGCGGCGCGGGCTCATCGGACCTCCTTGGGGCCGCACGGGGCGCGCGGCGTCGTTGCGGTGGGAAGGGACGGGACCGAGGTCAGTCGCGCAGCGTGAAGCCGACCTTCATCGTGACCTGGTAGTGGCCGACCCTCTGGTCGGCGATGTGGCCGCGGATCTGGCTGACCTCGAACCAGTCCAGGTGCTCGAGGGTCCTGCCGGCACGGTCGATGCCGTTGGTGATGGCGTCGTCGACGCCGGTCGTCGAGCTGCCGACGATCTCGATGACCCGGTACACGTGGTCGCTCACGGATACTCCTCGGGACGGGGCGCGACCGGGCCGGCCACGCGCTGGCAGGGGACCGGCCGGCTCCGGCTGTGCGGAGCCGGCCGGGGTGCTGCGGGTGCGGGGCCTCAGCCGAGCTGGAACGGGTCCCGCGTGCCACCGCTGAGCTCGACGAAGACGGACTTGGTCTCGGTGTACTCGTTCATCGCCTCGACGCCGTTCTCGCGGCCGAGGCCGCTGTGGCCGAAACCCCCGAAGGGCATGTTGGGTGCGACGACCCGGTAGGCGTTGATCCACACGGTCCCGGCGCGGAGCTTGGCCGCCACCCGGTGCGCCCGGTGGACGTCCTTGGTCCAGACGGCACCGGCCAGCCCGTACGGGGTGTCGTTCGCGATCTTCAGCGCCTCTTCCTCGGTGGTGAACGTGACGGCGGAGAGCACCGGCCCGAACACCTCCTCGCGCACGATCGTGTTCTCCGGGGTCACGTTGGTCACCACGGTGGGCTTGACGAAGAGGGCGCCGCGCTCGGCGTCCGCCTCGCCCCCGTAGGCGAAGGTGGCGCCCTCCTCCTTGGCGCCCTTCAGGTACCCGAGGACCTTCTCGTACTGCGGCTGGTTGGCGACCGGGCCCATCTCGGTCTCCGCCTCGAGCGGGTCGCCGAGCTTGATGGTGCTCGCCCGGGCGACGACCTTCTCGACGAGCGCGTCGTGGACGTCGGCGTGCACGATCAGCCGGGACCCGGCCATGCAGGTCTGGCCTGTGGCCGCGAAGACGCCGGCAACCAGACCGTTGGCGGCCGCGTCCAGGTCGGCATCCGGGAAGACGATCTGGGGGCTCTTCCCGCCCAGCTCCAGGGTGACGCGGTTGACGTTGCCGGCGGCAGCCTGCGCGACTTTGATGCCCGTGGCGGTGGACCCCGTGAAGGCGACCTTGTCCACACCGGGGTGGGCGGCGAGACGTTCCCCGGTCGACCGGTCCCACCCGGTCACGACGTTGAGCACACCGGCGGGCAGGCCGGCCTCGAAGAGGACCTCGGCCAGCGCGACGGTCGACGCCGGGGAGTGCTCCGAGGGCTTGACGACACAGGTGTTGCCCGCGGCGAGCAGCGGGGCCAGCTTGAAGGTCAGGAGGAGGAGTGGGGAGTTCCACGGGGTGATGGCACCCACCACACCGAGCGGCTCGCGCCGGGTGTAGGCGAAGTAATTGGCGTTGACCGGCGGGATGGTGCGGCCTTCGAGCTTGTCCGCCAGGCCGGAGAAGTAGTAGTACCACTGCGGCAGCGACCTGAGCTGCCCGAGCATCTCCCGCAGCAGCTTGCCCGAGTCCTGGACCTCGAGGCGGGCCAGCCGCTCGGCGTTGGCCGCGATGGCGTCGCCGCACGCGCGCATGACGGCGGCCCGCTCGAAGCCGGTCTTCTGTCCCCACTCGCCGTCGAAGGCGGCGCGCGCCGCTCCGACGGCGACGTCGACGTCCTCGGGGGAACCGTCGGCGATCCGCGCCCACGGCCGCCCGAGGTAGGGGTTCTGCGACTCGAACGTCTTGCCCGACAGCGCGTCGACGGACCTGCCGTTGATGAAGAGCTTGAACTCCTCGAGCTGGGTGGAGTCGGTGGAGGTCATCGACCTCTCCTTTCTCTGGATGTGGCGTCCGACACGCTGGCCTGAGCCGAAGGTAGGAGTGCCGGTGCACCCCGGCTATCCGCGGAGCGAAGGGGTGTGGCCGCAGAGCGCAGTCCTCACGGCGACGTGCGCGCAGGACCCGGCGCCGCAGGGAGAGGCCCGGCGGGCGAGGTCCTGTCGTCAGGACCGGAGGGTGTGGCTCGGCAGTTCGCCGAAGTGGTCCCGGTACTGCTGCGCGAAGCGGCTCTGGTGGAAGAAGCCCCACTTCATCGCCACGTCGGTGACGCGCACCCGTGACGGGTCGCTGCGCAGCAGCTCCGCCCGGACGCGGTCGAGCCGGACCCGCCGCAGGTAGGCCATGGGGGACTCGCCGAAAGTCTGCTGGAACGACGCGTGCAGCGTGCGCACGCTCATGCACCCCACCCGGGCGAGTTCGTGCAAGGTCAGCGGCTCGTCGGCGTTGGCCTCCATGTACTCGACGACCGGGGCCAGCCGGCCCAGTCGCACGGCCTCGGCGGGGGCGCGCAGCGCGTCGGTGAACTGGTGCTGACCGGCGTGGAGCAGCTGGGTCATGACGAAGGCCTCGAGCTGCTCGCGCGCCAGCGGCATCTCCGCCAGGCCGTCGGGACGGTCGAGTTCCTCGGCCAGGAACCGCACGGCGTGCAGGAGGCTCCGACCGGGGCCGGTCGTCAGGTCCAGCCCGAAGGTGAAGTCGATGACGTCGGTGACCGGATGGCCGAGCAGCTCGCCGAGATGGGTTTCCAGGCTGCTGCGCGGGATCTTGAGGATGAGCTGCTCGGCCTGCGGGGTCCAGCGGACGGTGTTGCGCTGCACCGGGCTGAGGACCAGGCCGCGCTCGGCGGCCAGCGTGCGCTCGCGGGCGCCGTCCGTGCGGTCGGCGTCGGTCTGCCCCGCGGTGGTCAGGTTGATGTGGTAGCAGTTCTCCGTGGCCGGCATGACCAGCTCGGTCGAGGCGTGGTACGTCAGGTAGCCGAGCGTGAAGTGGTGGTCGGACACCGCGTTCAGGGTCATGTCGACGCGGTCGTCCGAGGCCCTCAGGTCGTGCGGCAGGTAGATCCGCGTGACCGCGTCGCACGCCTCCTCCAGGCTGCGGGTCGCGATGACGGGGAAGTGGAGGAGCGGGCAGTCGGACTGCTCCTCGCGGTCGGCACGATCGAGAGTGTCGGTGGGCAACCTGGACCTCCGGGAGCGCCGCTCGGTCGTCGTCGGCCGGGCTGTGGCGTGCGCTACACGTGCGGAGACTATGCCGCGGAGGACGACAGCGACATCCGCCCAGCGCACTCCGATGTCCGCCCCGCGCATCTGCGGCGGCCTCCTCCCGGGCAGCTCCGGGATCGGCTGGTCGGCTGCGCTCTCCGGATTGTGCGGTGCGGTCACCCGTGGTCGGCTGCCGACGCCGGTGGGCGCTCGGCCGCCCCCGTCCCCCAGACCTCGAGGAGTGGACACACGATGAGCCTGACGGCCACCGAGGCGGGCAGGGACGCCGGCGCCGACCGGGCCCTGCGCGAGATCGAGGCGCGGGTCCTCTGGTTGGCGACGGCGATCGTCGACCACGCCAACCGGGTGCGACCCAATCCCACCGGGCTCAAGGTCGGCGGGCACCAGGCGTCCAGCGCGTCGATGGTGACGATCATGACCTCCCTGTGGCTGGAGCAGTTGACGGCCGAGGACAGGGTGGCGGTCAAGCCGCACGCCTCGCCGGTGCTGCACGCGCTGGAGTACCTGCTCGGCCAGCTCGACGCGTCCCATCTGACGACGCTCCGCGCGTTCGGTGGCCTGCAGAGCTACCCCAGCCGGCTCAAGGACCCGGTTCCGGCGGACTACTCCACCGGGTCGGTCGGCATCGGGGCCACGGCGCCGATCTGGGGTGCGCTGGCTCGCCGGTACGTCAACACCCAGCTCGGCGCCGGCGGCACCGGGCGGCAGTGGTCACTGGTCGGCGACGCCGAACTCGACGAGGGCGCCGTGTGGGAGACGGTCGTCGACCCCATGGTCGCCGAGCTCGGTGAGGTGGTCTGGGTTGTCGACCTCAACCGGCAGTCCCTCGACCGCGTCGTCCCCACGATGGGCGCCACCCGCCTGCAGGGCATGTTCGCCGCGGCCGGCTGGCAGGTGCTCACGGTCAAGTACGGGCGGCTGCTCGAGGAGGTGTTCGCCCGGCCTGGCGGCCCGGCACTGCGCAACCGCATCGACGACATGTCGAACCCCGAGTACCAGCGCCTGCTCCGCCACGACCCGGCCGACCTGCGCCGGCTGCTGCCGGGAGACGGACCGGCGGCCGCGGACATCGCGGAACTCATCGCCGAGGTCCCGGACGCCGACCTGACCGCGGCCGTCCGCAACCTCGGCGGCCACGACCTCGCCGCGCTCCGGGACGCCTTCTCCCGGATCGACGACACCCGGCCGACGGTTGTCCTGGCCTACACGCTCAAGGGCTACGAGCTGGCCACGGAGGGGCATCCGCAGAACCACTCTGCCCTGCTGACCGAGACCCAGCTGCGCGAGCTGGCCGGGCGCCTGGGCGTGGACCTGGCCGACCCCTGGGCCCGTTTCCCGGAGGACAGCACCCCGGCCCGGCTGCTCGACGCCGCGGCGCGGCGCTTGCAGCGCCCGGCGTACGAGGCGCAACCGGCCCCGGACGTCCCGTCCGACCTGGGTCGCACGCCATCGGGGACGGCGACGACACAGGCCGCTCTCGGCCGCACCCTGCTCGACCTCAACCGCGCCGCGCCCGAGGTGGGCCGCCGGGTGGTCACCGTCAGCCCCGACGTCAGCTCGAGTACCAACCTCGGCGGCTGGGTGAACAAGGTCGGCGTCTGGTCCCACGAGGACCGCCGCAACTGGTTCGCCGACGACCCCGAGACGATCCTGCACTGGCGGGAGCGGCCCACCGGCCAGCACATCGAGTTGGGCATCGCCGAGACCAACCTCGTCGGCGCGCTCGGCGAGCTGGGGGTGACCTGGAGCCGCTGGGGCCAGCCTCTGCTGCCGATCGGGGTGCTCTACGACCCGTTCGTGGGGAGGGCGCTGGAGCCGTGGTCGTTCGGGATCTACGCAGGCGGGCAGTCGATCCTCGTCGGGACGCCGTCGGGCGTGACGCTCGCCCCCGAGGGCGGTGCCCACCAGTCGATCACGACGCCGTCCATCGGGCTGGAGCAGCCCGGCTGCGTCAGCTACGAGCCCGCGTTCGCTCTCGACACCGAGTGGTGCCTGCTGGCGGCGCTGTCCCAAGTGGGCAGGCCGGGCGGGAGCTCGGCGTACCTGCGGCTGTCCACCAGGCCGGTGGACCAGGACCTGGCCGCCGTCCCGGCCGACCCGGCCGCCCGGGAGCGCAGGCGCCGCCAGGTCGTCGCTGGTGCCTACCCGATGCGGCGGCACCCCCGACCGGTGATCACCGTCGTGGCCATGGGGGCCCTCGTGCCGGAGGCCCTCGCCGCCGCCGGGCGCCTCGACGCCCTCGGGTTCGGCGCCGACGTCGTCTGCGTGACCAGCCCCGGCTCGCTGTTCCGGGCGCTGCAGGGCCGGCGCGCACTCGACGAGACCCCCGGGTGGGTGCTCGACAGCGTGTTCCCGGCGGACCGCGCCGCGCCGATGGTCACCGTGCTCGACGGACACCCGCACACCCTGGCGTTCCTCGCCGGGATCCGGAGCGTGCCGGCCACCCATCTGGGCGTGACGTCCTTCGGGCAGAGCGGTGACCTGGACAGCGTCTACCGCCACCACGGCCTGGACGTCGACTCGATCGTCGGTGCTGCCCTGGACCTGGTCGACTGACAGTGAGGACGTGGGTGAGCCCCGCAGCAGTCGTTCCTGACCCTTCGACTGACTGACTTCGCATCTTCGACGCGATCTGTCGGTTCGGCCCGCTGCGGGGCTCGCTGTGCACTCATCCGGCTTGGTGGTGTGACCTCACAGGAGCCTGTGCCAGCAGGTCCCATCGCGGTCTTGTCCGCCCGCCCGGCGGTGCGTGCCGCCCTGCCGATCGAGTGACGAGGACGGCGATGACCACCAGACGCAACAGCCCTCGCCAGCTCGTGCCGATCTTCGGCGGGGTGGACCCCACGCCGACACTCACATCGCCTGCCTGGCCCGCCACCTGACCGCTGCCGGCTTCGACCTGCGCTGGGATCCCCGCACCAGGCCTACGTCCCACGCCGCACTGCCCAAGGACTCGCCGAGAAGGACATCGTCCGCTGCCGCAAGCGATACATCGCCCGCGAGCCGTACCACCTGTTCGCCCCGCCCGAACAGCTTGACGATCCATAGGAGCATCGTCCCGGGAACCGGCTGGATCAGACGAGAAAGCGGTAGGCCGTCGTCCCCGGGGTCAGGTGCTGGATCCGCAGTGGGCTGGCCTCGATGCGGGCGAGCAGGCCGGCGAGGTCGCCGGTCGAGCCGATCTCGATGCCGGTGAGCGCGGCGCCGGTCTCGCGGTTGTCCCGCTTGACGTACTCGAACAGGACGATGTCGTCGTCGGGCCCCAGGACCTCGTCGAGGAAGCGCCGGAGGGCGCCGGGCTCCTGCGGGAACTCGACGAGGAAGTAGTGCTTGAGCCCCCGGTGCACGAGGGAGCGCTCGACCACCTCGGCGTACCGGCTGACGTCGTTGTTGCCGCCGGAGAGCAGGCAGACCACCGTCTGACTGGGCCGGACGGACACCAGCCCGCCGGTCAGCGCCGCGCTGGCCAACGCCCCAGCGGGCTCGGCGATGACGCCGTCCACCTGGTACAGGTCCAGCATCTCGGTGCAGATCTGGCCCTCGGGCACGGGGACCAGTTCGGCCCCGGAGTCGCGGACCAGCGGATAGGTGACGTCGCCGGCGCGGCGGACGGCGGCGCCGTCGACGAAGGAGTCGATCTCCGGCAACTCGACCGGGCCGCCGGCGGCCAGGGCGGCGGCCATGTTCGCCGCCCCGGCGGGCTCGACGCCGACGAGCCGCGTGGCTGGGCTGTGGGCACGCAGCCAGGTCGCGCACCCGGCCAGCAGCCCGCCGCCGCCGACGGGGAGGACGACGACGTCGGGTGGTGTACCGAGCTGGTCGAGGATCTCCACGGCGACCGTGGCCTGGCCGATTACCGTCGACAGCGCATCGAACGCCGGCACCAGCGTGGCGCCGGTGAGCCGTGCGCGATCTGCCGCGGCGGACGCGGCCTCGTCGTAGGAGTCGCCAGCCACCACCAGGGTCACCGTGTCCCCGCCCAGGGCGGCGATGCGCTCGCGCTTCTGCCGGGGCGTCGTCCCCGGCACGAAGACCTGGCCGCGCACGCCCAGCGTCCGGCAGGCGTAGGCGACCCCCTGGCCGTGGTTGCCGGCGCTCGCGCAGACCACGCCCGCGGACCGGTGCGTCTCGTCCAGCCCAACGATCGTGTTGTAGGCGCCCCGCACCTTGTAGGAGCGGCCGACCTGGAGGTCCTCTCGCTTGACCCGGACATCCGCGCCGGTGACCGCCGACAGGCGGCCGTTGCGCTGCAACGGGGTCATCTCGGCCACTCCGGTCAGCCGGCGCCTGGCCGCCCGCACCTGTGCGGTGAACCAGTCGAGGTCCAGCCGCGTATCGGTCGTCACGAGGTCATTCTCACCGCTGGCCGACGCCCGGCCGCATGACGGGGAGCACTGCACCCACGACCGCGCGGACGAACGTCAGGAGAAGCGCTGCTCCAGCTGCTGCACCTCGGGCAGGCCGATGAGGTCGGTGAACTCCCCGAAGGACGGGAGACCGTCGAGCGCGGGGACGCCGTCGGCCTTCAGCGACGCCAGCAGCGCCCTGATGCCCGCCGTCGCGGCCAGCAGCGTCCCGATCGGGTAGATGACCAGGGAGAAGCCGAGCTCGGTCATCCGCGCCAGCGACAGCGGGGGGGTGCGGCCGCCCTCGGCCCAGTTGAACACCAGCGGCGCGACGCCCCGCAGCTCGGCGGCGACCCGCTCGATGTCGGCCTCGGACGTGGGTGCCTCCACGAACAGCAGGTCCGCGCCCGCGTCGGCGTAGGCGCGGGCGCGCGCGAGGGCGTCGTCCACCCCGGTCACGGCCACGGCGTCGGTGCGCGCGATCAGGACCAGGTCCGGGTCCTGCCGCGCGGCGACCGCGGCGCGCACCTTGCCCACCATCTCGTCGGTGCCGATCAGCGCCTTGCCGCTCATGTGCCCGCACTTCTTGGGCATCACCTGGTCCTCGAGCTGGATCCCGGCGACGCCGGCCTGCTCGTAGAGCTGCACCGTGCGGACGACGTTGATCGCGTTGCCGTAGCCGGTGTCGGCGTCGGCGATCACCGGGACGTCGACGGCGGCGGCGATGCGGCGGGCGTTGTCGACCATCTCCGCACCGGTCAGCAGGCCCACGTCGGGGCGGCCGATCAGCGAGGCCGTCGTCCCGAAGCCGGTCATGTAGACGGCGGCGAAGCCGGCCTGCTCCACCAGCCGGGCCGACAGGGCGTCGTAGGCGCCCGGTGCCATGAGCGGTTCGGGTGCCGACAGCAGCTCGCGGAGCCGGGACCGCGGTGCGCGGCCGTTCCCCAACAGGTCCGCCACGGCGGCCTCCTCCGATACGGAGCGGAATTCCTTGTATGCAGTCACGCGGGGTTCACCGGGAAGCATTGCCCATGGAACAGGAACGCCTCTAGTTTGCACACAATCTCCGAGGGGGTGTGACGGCTGACACGCTCGCTGACCTCCGCCGAACGGGCGCTGGCCACCCTGCGCGACATGATCATGGGCGGCGACCTGAGCCCCGGCGCGCGCCTGGGCGAGGTCGAGCTCGCGGACCGCCTCGGGGTGAGCCGGACGCCGGTGCGCGAGGCGCTCTCGCGGCTGGCTGCCGAGGGCCTGGTGCAGGTGGTGCCCAACCGCGGCGCCCGGGTCGCCACGTGGACAGTCACCGAGCTCGAGGGCGTCTTCGACCTGCGCTCCAGCCTCGAGCCGCAGCTGACCGCACACGCCGTCCCGAACGCGACGCCCACCGACGTCGAGGAGCTCGACGCGCTGGCCACGCGCATGCACGAGGTCGGCAGCCCCGGTCCGCAGCAGGACCTCGACGCCCTCGTCCCGCTCAACCGCGCCTTCCACGACCGGCTGGTCGTCCTCGCCGCGCACCCGACCCTGGCCGCCGCGCTGGCCGCGGCGATCCACCCGCCGATCGTCCGGCGCAACTTCCTCACCTACGACGAGGCGTCGCTGCGCCGCAGCCTCGCCCACCACAGCGAGATCGTCGCCGCCCTCCGCGCCGGCGACCCCGACTGGGCTCGCGCCGTCATGACCTCGCACATCGCCAACGCCCGGGCCGTCATGGTCCGGGCGGCACGGCTGCAGACCGAGAAGGCGACCCGAGAAGAGGAGACCGCATGAGCTACCGGCTCGGAGTGGACGTCGGCGGCACGTTCACCGACGTCCTGCTCGTCGACGAGGACAGCGGCGCCACCTGGCGGGCCAAGACCGCCTCGACGCCGGCCGACCAGGCGGTCGGGGTGCTCACCGGCATCGGAAGGGCCTGCGCCGACGCCGGCATCGAGCTGAGCGAGGTCGCGCAGGTGCTGCACGGCACCACGGTCGCGACCAACGCCATCCTCGAGGGCAAGGGCGCCACCGTCGGCCTGGTCACCACCCGGGGGTTCCGGCAGGTCCTGCAGATCGCCCGCTCGTTCGTCCCGGGCGGGCTGGCCGGCTGGATCATCTGGCCCAAGCCCGAGCCGCTGGCCGACCTGGAGAACACCGTCGAGGTCGAGGAGCGGATCGCCAGCGACGGCTCGGTGGTCCGGCCGCTGGACGAGGACGGCGTCCGCGCCCAGTTGGGGAAGCTGGCCGGGCAGGGCATCCAGGCGCTCGCGGTCAGCCTCATCAACTCCTTCGCCGACCCCTCCCACGAGCGGCGGATCGCCGCGATCGCCGCCGAGGTGCTGCCCGGCGTCCCGGTGTCGCTGTCCTCCGACGTCCTCCCGGAGCTGCGCGAGTACGAGCGGACCCTGACCACCGTCGCCAACGGCTACGTCCAGCCACAGGTCGCCCGGTACGTGCAGCACCTGTCCGCCGGCCTGCACGAGAGCGGCGTCTCCGGTGAGCTGGCCATCCTGCGCAGCGACGGCGGGCTGCAGTCGGCGCAGGCCGCGGTCGATGCCCCCGTGACCATGCTGCTGTCCGGACCGGCCGGCGGGGTCACCGGCGCGGTGTGGGTCGCCGAGCAGTGCGGCCACCGCGACCTGATCACCTTCGACATGGGCGGCACGTCCACCGACGTCGCCCTGGTCCAGGACCTCACCCCGCGCATCGGCCGGGAGACGAAGGTCGGTGACCTCACCGTCCGGGCCTCCAGCGTCGACATCCGCACCGTCGGCGCCGGCGGCGGGTCCATCGCGCACGTCCCGGAGCTGACCCGGGCGCTGCGGGTCGGCCCGCAGTCGGCCGGCGCCGACCCCGGCCCGGCCGCGTACGGCAAGGGCGGCACCGAACCCACGGTCACCGACGCCAACGTCGTCCTCGGCTACCTGCCCTCGTCGCTGGCCGGCGGGGAGATCACCCTGGACGCCGAGGCGTCGCGGGCCGCGGTGGGCAAGGTCGCCGAGGCGATGGGGCTGGACTCCCCGGAGGCCGCGGCCGCCGGGATCGTCGACATCGTCAACGAGAACATGCTGGGCGGCCTGCGGCTGGTCTCGGTGCAGCAGGGCTACGACCCCCGCGACTTCGCGCTGGTCGCCTTCGGCGGCGCCGGACCGCTGCACGCCAACGCCCTGGGCCGGCTCACCGGGGCCTGGCCGGTCATCGTGCCGCCGTCCCCGGGGGTGCTCGCCGCCTTCGGCGACGCGACCACCAGCCGGCGCGACGAGTCCGCCCGCACCGTGCTGCGCCGGTTCGGGCAGCTGACCGGCGCGGAGCTGGCCGCGATCCTGCGCGAGCTCGCCGACGAGGCCGGGGAGCGGCTGGCGGCCCAGGGCCTGCCGCACGCGGACCAGACGGTCGGCTTCCAGGTCGACGTCCGCTACCACGGGCAGGGCTTCGAGATCCCGGTGGACGTCGACCCGGCGTGGCTGGACGCGGGCGACGACGCCGGTGCTGGCGAGACCAGCACGGCGCTGGTCGAGCTCGGGCGGGCCTTCGACGCCGAGCACGACCGGCTGTTCTCCTTCCTGCTCGACGTCGACCACGAGCTGGTCAACGCCCGCGCCACCGTCACCGGGCCGCGACCCGACGTCGCCCCGGTGCACCTCGAGCAGGGGGACGGCGACCCCCGGGCCGCGCTGGTCACCGAGCACCCCATCCACGTCGGGGGCGAGCAGGTGACCGCCGGGGTCTACGACCGGGAGCGGCTGCGCGCCGGCGACGTCGTCCCCGGCCCGGCGATCGTCACCGAGATGGACTCCACGACCCTCGTCCTGCCCGGGCACGCCGCCACCGTCCACCCCTCGGGCTCGCTGCTCATCAACCCCGTGCAGGAGGGCTGAGCGCCATGGCACGCATCGTCGAGACCGCGACCGGCGAGGTGGAGCGGGTCGATGTCGACCCGGTGACCCTCGACCTGATCGAGAACGGGCTGCGCAACGCCCGCTACGAGATGGACGAGGTGCTGTTCCGCACCGCGCTGTCGCCGGGCATCCGCGAGCAGCACGACGAGTTCCCGCTCATCGGCGACCCCAGCGGGAAGATGGTCGTCGGCCAGTTCGGCCTGTCCATCCCCGACTTCCTCGAGGGCTTCGACGACACCGTCGAGGAGGGCGACGTCCTGCTGACCAGCGACCCGTACGCCTGCGGGGCCGCGATCAGCCACGCCAACGACTGGTTGCTGGTGATGCCGGTCTTCCACCAGGGATGGGTCGTGGGCTGGGCGTCGATGTTCGGGCACATGTCCGACGTGGGCGGCAAGACGCCGTCGTCCATGCCCACCGACGCCCGGACCATCTACGAGGAGGGCGTGGTCATCCCGCCGTTCAAGCTGTACCGGAAGGGGCAGCTCAACGAGGACGCGCTGCGGATCATCCTCAACCAGGTCCGCATGCCCGACTGGAACCGGGCCGACCTCAACGGCCTGGTCGCCGCCTGCCGCACCGCCGCCCGCCGGGTGGTCGAGATGTGCGAGCGGTTCGGGACGGCGACCTACCTCTCGGCGCTCGACGCGCTGCTGCAGCGCAACCACGACGCCATGAAGGTGCTGCTGCAGACGGTGTTCGAGGAGGGGCGGACGCTCTCGTTCACCGACTACATCTGCGACGACGGCGTGGGCAACGGCCCGTACGAGCTGAAGCTGTCGCTGACCCGCACCGGCGAGAAGGTGCACCTGGACTTCACCGGCTCCTCGCCGCAGGCGGCCGGGCCGATCAACTACTACATCAACGAGAACCTGACCCGGATGTTCTTCGGGATCTACATGATCACCGTGGCCGATCCGCAGATCCTCTGGAACGACGGGTTCTACCCGCTGGTCGACGTCACCATCCCGGACGGTTCCTACTGGAAGCCGCGGCACCCGGCCGCCCTCAACGGCCGCAACCACGGCATCGGGCGGGTGTTCGACCTGTTCGGCGGGCTGCTCGGGCAGACCAACCCGGCGCTGCTCAACGCCGCCGGCTTCTCCTCCTCGCCGCACTTCATGTACTCGGGGCACTACTCGTCGGGCGAGCGGGAGGGGGAGTGGTTCCAGCTGTACTCGATCGGCTTCGGCGGCATCCCCGGCCGGCCGCTGGGTGACGGCCCCGACGGGCACTCGCTGTGGCCGAGCTTCGTGAACATCCCCTGCGAGTACCTCGAGTCCTACTACCCGCTGCGGATCGAGACGTGGGAGACCGTCGCCGACACCGGCGGCCCCGGGCTGCACCGCGGCGGCAACGGCGTCGACGTCGCCTACGTGTTCGAGGAGCCCGGCGAGATCGCCATCCACGACGACCGCTGGCTGACCCACCCGTGGGGGGTCAACGGCGGGCACCCCGGCGCGCGCGGCCGCAAGTGGATCGACCGCGCCGACGGCACCCGGGAGATGCTGCCGTCCAAGTGCCACGGGGTGCCGGTGTCGCCGGGCGACGTCCTGCACTTCGTCACCTGGGGCGGTGGCGGCTGGGGTGACCCGCTGGAGCGTGACCCGGAGCTGGTGGCCAAGGAGGTCCGCCGCGGGCTGGTCACCCAGGACGGCGCCCGGCGGTACGGGGTGGTGGTGTGCGACGGCGGCGAGGTGGACGTCGAGGCGACCGAGACCCTCCGCGACCAGGTCCGCGCCGACCGCCCCGGCGACCTGCCCGTCTTCGACATGGGCCCGCCGGTCGAGGAGCTGCTCGCCCGGTGCGAGGAGGAGACCGGGCTGCCCGCGCCGAAGCGCCCGGTGTGGGCAGCGGGATGAGGACCGTCGGTGCGCGCGAGACCTGCACACCGGTCGTCGTGACCGCCCCGATCGGCGCCGGTGTGCAGATCTCGCGGCCGGGGTGGGTCCGATGAGCGTCCCCGAGCCGGCACCCGGACCGCACGGCTCGGCGTTCTCCGGCCGGGTCGGCTGGGGGAGCGCGCCCGCGCTCGTGGTGGTCGACCTGGTGCGCGCCTACACCGACCTCGACGGGCCGTTCGGGCTGCCCGACCCCGGGCCCGCGGTGGCGGCCACGCAGCTGCTGGTGGACGCCGCCCGGACGCACGGACACCTGGTCGTGTGGACCGTCGTCCGCTACGCCCCGGGGCTGGGGGACGCGGGGTTGTTCGTGCACAAGGTGCCGGCGCTGGCCTGCTTCGTCGAGGACGCGCCGGGCGATTGGGGCGACCTCGCGCTGCGACCGGAGGCGGGGGAGCCGGTGCTGGTGAAGCAGTACGCCTCGGCGTTCTTCGGGACCTCCCTGGCGTCCACGCTGCGGGCGGCCGGGGTGGACACGGTGGTGGTCGCCGGCGTCTCGACGTCGGGCTGCGTGCGGGCCACCGCGATGGACGCGCTCAACAACGGCTTCCGCCCGCAGGTGGTGCGCCAGGCCTGCGCCGACCGGACGCCGGCGCTGCACGACAACAACCTCGCCGACCTCGACGCCAAGTACGCCGACGTGGTCGACCTGCCCGAGGCACTGGCCCACCTCTGACCGCTGCCACCGGCGAGGATGGGCCGGTGCCGAGGACCAGCGCGGGCGTGCTCCTGTACCGGCGAGACCCCGACGGCGGCGTCGAGGTGCTCATCGGGCACATGGGCGGTCCGTTCTGGGCGCGCAAGGACGACGGCGCCTGGTCGATCCCCAAGGGGGAGTACGGCGACGGCGAGGACCCGTTCGCCGTCGCCCGCCGCGAGTTCGAGGAGGAGCTCGGCTCGCCGGTGCCCGCCGAGGACTTCCTGCCCCTCGGCCAGCTGCGCGGCAGCGGCAAGCTGCTCACCGTCTGGGCCGCCGAGGGCGACCTGGACGCCGCGACCTGCCGCAGCAACACCTTCGCGCTGGAGTGGCCGCCGCGGTCGGGGCGGGTGCAGGAGTTCCCCGAGGTCGACCGCGCCGGGTGGTTCGCCCTCGACGCGGCCCGCGCCAAGCTGGTCACGGGGCAGGTGCCCTTCCTCGACCGGCTCCGCGACCGGCTGACTGCGTGACCGCCTGCTGTGACCGTGGTGACGCCTGACACGTCCTGGGAGTGGCGGGACCGAGTCGTCTCGGAAGTCCCCGGAACCCTGCTGACGCCGTCCTAGCGTCCGGGGCGCCGTCGGGCAGGCCGGCGGTCCACCAGCAGGAGAGCGCGGTCATGACCACCTCGGAGCAGTTCCCCACCACCCAGCCGTACACGCCGCACGCCTATGGGTTCCCCAGCCCGGCGAACGGTCAGGTCTACGGCGGACAGCCGATGCCGCCGGCGCCGGCCGGCCCGTACCTGCCGCCTTCGGGCCCGATCGGCAAGGTCCGCGGCACGGGCGTCGTCATCCTGCTGTCGATCATCACCTTCGGCATCTACGGCCTGGTCTGGATCTACTCGGTCCACGACGAGATGAAGCGGCACACCGGCAACGGCCTGGGCGGCGGCCTGGCGCTGGTCATCTCGATCATCTTCGGCATTGCGACGCCGTACATCATGAGCAGTGAGGTGGGCGGCCTCTACGAGCGCGCCGGTCGCGCCAAGCCCGTGAGCGGGGCCACCGGGCTGTGGTACTTCCCCGGCGCCTTCCTCCTCGTCGGCCCGATCATCTGGCTGGTCAAGACCAACGGCGCCCTCAACGCCTACTGGCGGTCGCTCGGCGCCCGCTGACGCCGACCGCACCTCGACCGGCCGCACCGCCGACCCGGCGGTGGGGGGGGGGGGGGGGGGGGGGGGGGGGGGGGGGGGGGGGGGGGGGGGGGGGGGGGGGGGGGGGGGGGGGGGGGGGGGGGGGGCTGCTCGGCC